>CAZEWY010000014.1:0-32721 GCA_964515945.1 uncultured Cellvibrionaceae bacterium | reverse complement strand
AGACTCCCCCACGAGATCCCTCTCGTGAGGGTTGCCAAAGGGCTTCTCCACCCTGGTACCTGTGGCGGCTGAGAGTTTCAGCTTCTTCCCATATATCAGAATAGGGCTGGACGGATACTGCTAAGCGGATTGCTCTTTACGCATCGCCGGGCTGTGCATCAACATGGCGAAATAGCTGTCGACCATTGCCTCGGCGCAGGCCTCCAGATCGAAGGCTCGCGGCAGAAAAAGCCAGTTGCTGATCAGGCCTGTAAAAAACGCATGGTTGGCAACCGTGGCTTTGTGAATATCCAGGTCGGCCGGCAGTAAGCCCCTGGCAACGGCGCATTCCAGACTCTGTTCAACCCGCTGGGTGGAGTCCATAAACGCCGCCTGCTGACGCAATTCGAGAGCTTTTGCTTCGCCGTTGAATTCAAACTTGTGAAACAGGATGGTGAAGACGCGCCGCCGCCGGGGGTTGCGCGCCGTCTCTTTCAATACCCGTATGGCGAATTCGCGCAATCGGACCAGAGGATCCAGTTCCCCCTCGCCGGAGCAGGATTCCGCAAGACTTTCCATGGGCAGGTGAACCCTCTCCACCATGGCTTCAAAAACTTCCGACTTATTCTTGAAGTGCCAATAAATGGCGCCACGGGTCAGGTCTGCCGCAGTCGCAATATCCATCAGCGTGGTGTGGGCGAAGCCCTTTTCGAAAAACACCTGCTCCGCGGCATCCAGCAGTCGATTGCGTGTTTCCAGTGCGTCCTGCTTGGTTTTCCGAGCCATCGTGATTCACCTCTAAACATTCGTCGATGTATGTATATGAATCCATTATAGGAGCCGGCGGCAACGGACGCTATAGGCTGTGATGAAGATTATCCATCATTTAAGGACCAATACGCTCAATTCGGTTAGCAAATGTAAAAATACTTGAAAATGAACATGCGTTCATATTTAATGGCAAACATTCACGCATGCATGGCATAGCCGCTTTCAGCAACGGCCTCTATTTTGTTGTGCAGGCCGCGTCTGACTATTGATCCGAGGATTGGGAATGAGCTTTTTTCACAAATATCTAAAACCATTGGCAGTGGGCGCCTTGGTGTTGACCGGCTTGGTGGCTTGTGACGCGGCCGAACCGGGCGGCGCCATGGCACGAGGTCCGGTGGAGGTTGGCGTGGTCACTCTGGGTCTTGAGGACGTGACATTGACGACAGAATTGCCGGGTCGCACCACGGCCTTTCGCAAGGCGGAAATCCGGCCTCAGGTCAATGGCATTATTGTTGAGCGGCTGTTTGAGGAGGGCGCGGAGATCGTCGCCGGCCAGCAGTTGTACCAGATCGACGATGCCGCCTATAAAGCAGACTACGCCACGGCAGTGGCCGGTCTCGCCGAGGCCGAGGCCAATCTGGTTGCTGCACGCGCTCAGGAAGAGCGCTATAAGGATCTGGTGGCTGCCAAGGCCGTGAGCCAGCAGGACTACGACAACGCTCTGGCACAGTTCGGGCAGGCCAAGGCCGCTGTCGCGGCCGCCAGGGCAGCCGTCGAGTCGGCGCGTATCAAGCTGCAATACACCAAGGTGCTGGCCCCTATCAGCGGGCGTATTGGTCGCTCATCGGTGACCGAGGGAGCCCTGGTGACGGCAGGGCAGGCACAGCCTCTGGCGGTGATTCAGCAACTGGATCCCATCTATGTCGACATGTCGCAATCCGCAGACAAGTTGCTCCAACTTCGCCGCCAGATGCTGGCGGGCGATCTGACCAGCGATGTCGAGCCGACGGTGCGTCTGGTGTTGGGTGATGGGTCGAGCTACGGAGCCATGGGAAGCCTGGCATTTTCCGAGATGTACGTCGATGCGTCCACGGGCACGGTCACCATGCGTGCAGTGTTTCCGAACCCGGACCATCTCCTGCTGCCGGGTATGTTTGTGCGTGCCGAAGTGAACCAGGGTGCTCGCCAGGATACAGTTCTGGTACCGCAGAAAGGGGTTACCCACAACCGTCAAGGTGATGCCACGGCATTGGTCGTCAATTCCGAAGGCAAGATTGAAAGCCGCGTGCTGCAAACGGGCCGCGCCGTCGGTACAAGCTGGATTGTTTTGTCCGGCGTGAAACCCGGTGAACAGGTTGTTGTGGAGGGTTTGCAGAAAGTAAGGCCAGGTGTCGCCGTCAAGGCTGTGCCCGCCATAAATGCACCGACGCCGGCGGCACCACAGATTGGTCAGGTTCCCGCTTCGTCATCCGATACGGCGGAGGGCTAGACCGTGGCGCAGTTTTTTATAGGGCGTCCCATATTTGCCTGGGTTATTGCCATTATTGTGATGTTGGCGGGGATGCTGTCAGTGGCGAATCTGCCGGTATCTCAGTACCCTGAAGTGGCACCGCCGTCGGTAAGCATCCGCGCCAGTTATCCCGGCGCATCCGCGAAGACCGTACAGGATACGGTGGTGCAGATTATCGAGCAGAACCTGACCGGCATCGACAATGTTGCCTATATCTCGTCCACCAGTGATTCCAGTGGCAGCGGGTCCATCACCCTGACCTTCCTGGCGGGCACGGATCCCGATACGGCGCAGATTCAGGTTCAGAACAAATTGCAGACGGCCATGCCCCTGCTGCCTCGCGAAGTGCAGGAGCAGGGCGTACAGGTGAGCAAGTCGTCCGCCGGCTTCCTGATGGTTGTGGGCTTCGTATCCTCCGACGGAAGCATGGATAGATACGACATCTCGGACTACGTGGCTGCCAATGTTCAGGATCAATTGAGCCGCGTCAACGGCGTCGGCCAGATCCAGCTGTTCGGCTCGCAGTATGCGATGCGCATTTGGCTGGATGCGGACAAAATGGCGACCTACGGTTTGACCAGTATGGATATCGCCAGCGCCATCCGCGCACAGAATGCCCAGATTGCCGGCGGCGAACTGGGTGGCACTCCCGCCGTTCCCGGTCAGCAAATCAGCGCCAGTCTGATTGTCCAGACGCGCCTGGAAACGCCCCAGGAATTCCGCAATATCCTTCTGCGTGTGAATCAGGATGGTTCACGGGTGCTGTTAGGGGATGTTGCCAGCGTGGAATTGGGCGGCGCCAACTACCAGTTTGAAACCGAGTACAACGGACAGCCGGCCTCGGGCATTGCTGTCAGTCTCGCGTCCGGTGCCAACGCTCTGGATACGGCTGAGGCAGTCCGCGCTCGTATCGATGAACTCTCGCGATTTTTCCCCCAGGGCCTGGAAGTGGTCTATCCCTACGACACCACGCCTTTCGTGCGTTTGTCGATAGAGTCGGTGGTGCATACGCTCGTGGAAGCCATCGTCCTGGTGTTTCTGGTGATGTATCTGTTTCTGCAAAATTTCCGCGCAACTCTCATACCCACCATTGCGGTGCCGGTGGTGTTGCTGGGCACCTTCGCCGTACTGTCGCTGTTCGGTTTTTCCATCAATACCCTCACCATGTTCGCCATGGTGCTGGCGATCGGGCTTTTGGTCGATGACGCCATTGTCGTGGTGGAAAACGTCGAGCGTGTCATGGCGGAGGACGGCCTGTCGCCAGTGGAGGCGACGCGCAAATCCATGAAGCAGATCACCGGCGCGCTGGTGGGCATAGGACTGGTTCTGTCGGCGGTCTTTGTACCCATGGCCTTTTTCGGTGGTTCCGCCGGTGTCATCTATCGCCAGTTTTCCGTAACCATCGTCTCCGCCATGGCCCTGTCGGTTTTTGTGGCGTTGATTCTGACCCCCGCGCTTTGCGCGACCATTCTTAAACCGGTACAAAAGGGACATCATGAAAAAGCCGGATTTTTCGGCTGGTTCAACCGGTTTTTCAATCGCTCCACCGAGCGCTATCAGTCCACCGTGGGCAAAATGCTCGGCAAGCCCGCCCGCTATCTGGTGATCTACATTGCCATAGTGGGCGTGCTGGCACTGCTGTTCACGCGCCTGCCGACATCCTTCCTGCCCGACGAGGATCAGGGGCTGATGTTCGCTCAGGTACAGTTGCCCAATGGCGCCACCAAGGAGCGCTCCATTGCGGTGATGGAAGACGTGGTCCAGTACTTCCTGCACGAGGAAGCGGAAAATGTGGAGTCGGTCTTTTCGGTCATAGGTTTCAGTTTCAGTGGTCGCGGGCAAAACGCCGGCATGCTGTTCGTCAAACTGAAGGATTGGGATCAGCGTCCCGATGAAGTGAGTGCCATTGCGGGTCGCGCCATGGGCGCTTTTTCGCAAATCAAGGAAGCCATGGTATTCGCCTTCGTGCCGCCGGCGATTACCCAGTTGGGTACCTCGTCGGGTTTCAATTTCCAGTTGCAGGACCTCGGCGGCCATGGTCATCAGGCACTCATGGATGCACGCAACCAACTGCTGGCGCTGGCCGCTCAGGACAAGCGCCTCGCCAATGTCCGCCCCAATGGCCAGCCGGACAGACCCCAGTACAAGCTCGACATCGACCATGAAAAAGCCGCTGCCCTTGGGGTATCGGTGGCGGACGCCAGCAGCATGTTCACCAGTGTCTGGGCATCCAGCTATGTGGACGACTTCATCGATAAGGGCCGCGTCAAACGCGTCTATATGCAGGGTGCTGCGCCTTTCCGCATGATGCCCGAGGATGTGGGGAACTGGCACATCCGCAATAATCAGGGCGAGATGGTGCCTTTCTCGGCCTTCTCGTCGGGTCACTGGACCTATGGTTCGCCGCGATTGGAAAGGTACAACGGTGTGCCTTCGGTGAATATTCAGGGTCAGGCGGCAGCGGGGCTGAGTTCCGGCGTTGGTATGCAGGCCATGGAGGAACTGGCCGAGCAGTTGCCACCGGGATTCGGCTATGAATGGACGGGTATGTCCTTGCAGGAAAAGCAGACCGGCGATCAGGGACCGCTGCTTTATGCGTTGTCGATTCTGATTGTGTTTCTGTGTCTGGCCGCGCTCTACGAGAGCTGGTCCGTACCATTCGCGGTAATACTGGTGGTGCCACTCGGCATTTTGGGCGCGGTTCTGTTTGCCATGGGGCGCGGGCTGGCGAACGATATCTATTTCCAGGTGGCACTGCTAACCACCATTGGCCTGTCCGCCAAGAACGCCATTCTGATCGTTGAGTTTGCCAAGGATCTTTACGATAACGGCATGGGCTTGCTCGAAGCCACCCGGGAAGCCGCGCGTATGCGTCTGCGCCCCATCATCATGACTTCGCTGGCCTTTGGCCTCGGTGTCACTCCGTTGGTGATCAGCACCGGCGCCGGCTCCGGCAGCCAGAACGCCGTCGGTACTGGTGTTCTGGGCGGTGTGGTGTCCGCCACGGCATTGGCAATTTTCTTCGTGCCGGTGTTTTATGTCGTCGTGACTCGGCTGTCCCGGCGTCTGACCGGCGAAAAAACCTCAGGGGAAGTGCCGGCCACGGCATTGGAGGCCAACTCATGAACAAGTTGGTCGCATCACTGATCGGCGCCGGCCTGACGTTGGCGCTGGCATCCTGCTCCATGGCGCCCCGTTATGAACGTCCGCCGTCGCCGGTGGCGGAGCAGTTGTCCGCGTTGTCGGCTGAACATTCCCTTGGAGGCACACAGGGCTCGGTTGTCGCCGGTATCGGCTGGCGGGAATTCTATCGCGACCCGCGCTTGCAGGGCTTGATAGAAACATCGCTGGAGAACAACCGTGACCTGCGGCTGGCCGCGCTCAATGTGGCACAGTTGCAGGCACAGTACCGCATAGAATGGGCCGGGCAATTTCCCGGCCTGGACGTGAATGCCGGTGGCACGCGTCAGCAGCTACCGGCGTCCCTGGCGCCAACCGGGGCCGAAACCGTTACCGCGCAATATTCCGTGGGTCTGGGTGTTGCCGCCTATGAATTGGATCTATTCGGGCGCGTCAAGAGTTTGCGGGCAAGTGCGCTGGAATCTTACTTTTCCACGGTGGAAGCGCGCAAAAGTGCCCAGCTGAGTCTGGTGGCGCAGGTGAGCGACGCCTATTACACCTGGGCATCCAACCGCACCTTGCTGGATCTCGCCGAGGATACCCTGGCGCGACAGCAGCAGTCTCACGCCATGGTCCAGTGCCGTTACAACCAGGGTTTGGCGTCGGAACTGGATCTGAGTCAGGCGGCGAGTTCCGTTCATGCCGCACGTGTGGACAGAGCGCGGTATCAGCGCCAGATGGCCCAGAGCTTTACCGCGCTGGAGTTGCTCACGGGTGTCTCCCTCGACGCATCCCAGTTGCGGAAAAGTTTGCAGATTGGCACGGATGAACTGGCGAAATTGCCAGGTACTCTGAATTCTCAAGTGCTGCTGCAACGGCCGGACATATTGCAGGCCGAGCATCAGCTCAAAGCCGCCAACGCCAACATCGGTGCCGCCAGGGCCGCGTTTTTTCCGCGTATTGCGTTGACCGCCACCGGCGGCAGCGCCAGTCCGGAATTGAACGGCTTGTTTGACAGCGGCTCCACGACCTGGAGCTTCACGCCGCAATTGTCCCTGCCCATTTTTGCCTGGGGCGCCAACCGGGCGAACCTGGATGTGGCCCAGGTGCGCAAGGAGGCCAGCGTGGTCCGCTACGAGCAAAGCATCCGGATTGCCTTCAAGGAAACTCTGGACAGTTTGCAGGCACTGGAGACTCTCAGTGAACAACTGCGGGCGCAGCGGGACCTTACAGAAGCGTCAGCGCGCAATCTCGAGCTGGCGGAGCTGCGTTATGAAAAGGGCGTGGACAGTTTTCTGGAAGTGCTGGTATCCCAGCGCAATTACAACAGCGCCCGCCAGGCGCTGGTGACGACTCATCTGGCGCAGTTGCGCAATCGCATCACCCTGTTCAAGGCTCTGGGCGGCGGCGCGCGGGCATCATGACTGCAAGTCTCTGAGCTTGTTTTCTTTAGCCGCCCTCGGGCGGCTTTTTTTATTTGGATTGGCCGTTGGCGAAATAGACATGAATCCGGTGTTTGCTGTTGTGACCGTCACCAGCATGGATGCTGGTGCAGAGCCTACATGGATGTATTCACGGCGTGTCACAGCAGTGAATGCCGGATCCATGTCTCCCCCGATACCGAATAGCTCAATCCTTAATGATTCGGAACGAAAAAAGCCCGATGCTGCTAACCAGCATCGGGCCACGACCACGGACTTCAAAAGGTCAATCGTTACAGAAGAACATCAATCAAGCTCAAGTCAACCGACGGTTATTGCATCGAAAATTCTTGTTGTCGGTATTTCAAGTATTGTCCCTGTTCCGGGAATTTGCCAATTCAAAAATGACCTTTCTTAAAGCGAATTCGAACTAGGAAATTGCTGCCTCAAACTAAATCTCATTATCAGTCAAACCGCGGGCTGAAGAGGCCTTATCAGGCCCTCCTGGGCGGTCGAGGCAACCAGTTCGCCCTCCCGGTTGTAGACAGATCCCCGTGCAAAACCTCGGGCGCTGCCGCTCCAGGGGCTGTCGGTGACATACAACAGCCAGTCATCCACGCGGAAATTGGCGCTGTGGAACCACATGGCGTGATCAATACTGGCCGGCAGAACCCTGCCGTCAAACAGGGTTGCCTCGTGGGGGAGCAGGGCCGTTGCCAGAAGCCCCAGGTCCGAGGCAAAGGCGAGAGCGCAATAGTGGTGGATGGGTTGGTCGGGCAGTGGGTCGACGCTTTTCAGCCAGAAATGTGCCGTGGGTGCCTGGGGTTGTGAACTGCCAAAGAGGTCATCTTCCACGGGCAGATAATAAAAAGGCGTCTGATGTTCTCCCGGGCTGATTTTCGAACCGCAGAGATGGGGCTTCGCATCGCGGGGCGCCTGGAGGTCTTCCGGTTGGGGGATGCCAGAGGGAAAAGGCAGCGCGTGGTGGTAACCGGATTCCTCAATATGAAAGGACGCGGCCATATTGAAGATGGTTCGCCCCTGTTGGCGTGCCACGACGCGACGCGCGGAAAAGCTTTTGCCATCCCGGACGTTTTCCACATCGTAAATTACAGGTGTCTGACTGTTGCCGGGGCGCAAAAAATAGGCGTGCAGGGAATTGGGCAGGCGATCTTCCACGGTGCTGGCGGAAGCCATGAGTGCCTGCCCGAGTACCTGCCCACCAAAAAGGGTGCTGCGAAAATTTTCACGATGGAATCGGCTGCGGAACAGATTGATGTCCAACGCATCCAGCTCCAATAACTCCGCCAGATTTGCATTCATAGATTGCTCCATTAACTCTGTCTCGGAGTATGTTGACTGTTACATATTCGGATAATTGGGGCCGCCGCCACCCTCGGGTGCTACCCAGCTGATATTCTGTGCCGGGTCCTTGATGTCACAGGTTTTGCAGTGCACGCAATTCTGGGCGTTGATTTGAAATCTATAGTTTCCCTGCTCGTTTTCAACGACTTCATAGACTCCGGCGGGGCAATAGCGTTGGGCCGGTTCGTCGAACCTGGGAAGGTTTTGTTCAATCGGAATATTGGGAGACCCCAGTCGCAAGTGACAGGGCTGATCCTCCTCATGATTGGTATTGGACAAATACACCGAGGACAGCAAATCGAAACTCAGCTTGCCGTCCGGTTTGGGATAATCGATGGGGTCACATTCGATCGCTGGCCGAAGTTGGGTATAGTCCGGCGCAGGATCCGAGAGCGTCCAGGGCAGGTGACCGCGAAAGATATTGAGGTCCACGAATGCATAGGCGGAACCGAGAATATTACCCCACTTGTGCTGGGCCGGGCCGAAGTTGCGCTGCTTGTGAAGCTCCGCCCAGGCCCAGGAGTTTTTCCACGCCTCGGTAAAATTTGCCAGTTCATCATGCTGGCGCTGTTCATTCAGTGCTCCCGCGACCGTCTCGGCCGCCACCATGCCGGACTTCATGGCGGTGTGGGTGCCCTTGATTTTGGCGAAGTTCAAAGTGCCGGCGTCGTCGCCAATCAACAGGCCGCCGGGAAAGGTCATCCTGGGCAGTGATTGCAGGCCGCCCTTGCTGATAGCGCGGGCGCCATAGGCGATGCGTGTGCCACCGTCCAGGTAGCGTTTGATGTTTGCCTGATGCTTGTAACGCTGAAACTCCTGAAATGGGTTCACATAGGTATTGCTGTAGGAGAGATCCGTAATCAGACCGACCGCCACCTGATTGTCGTCGAGATGGTACAGAAAGCCACCACCGGCGCTGCCGCTTTCACTGAGCGGCCAGCCTGCTGTGTGCACGACCAGCCCGGGCCGGTGCTGTTCGGCGGGCACCTTCCACAGCTCTTTGATGCCGAGACCGTAATGTTGAGGTTCCTTGCCCTGATTGAGGTTGAATTTCGCGATCAGCGTTTTGCCCAAATGTCCGCGGCAGCCTTCCGCGAACAGGGTATATTTCGCATGCAATTCCATGCCGGGCATATAGGTGTCCTTGGGTTCGCCCTGGGCGTTGACACCCATGTCGCCGGTGGCAATGCCTTTGACACTGCCGTCCTCGTTGTAGAGCACTTCATTCGCGGCAAAGCCGGGGAAGATTTCCACACCCAGGGCCTCGGCCTGTTCGGCCAGCCAGCGGCAGAGGTTGCCGAGGCTGATAATGTAATTGCCACTGTTATGCATGGTCGCGGGCACGAAGGGCGAGGGTATCTTGAAACTTCGGGATTCGGAGCGAAACAGATAGACATCATCCCCCGTGACAGGGACATTGACGGGCGCCTGGCGCTGGCTCCAGTCCGGAAAGAGTTCATCCAATGCACGGGATTCCAGCACCGCGCCGGACAGAATATGAGCGCCAACCTCGGAGCCTTTTTCGACCACACAGACAGTGATGGTGTCATTCAATTGTTTAAGACGGCATGCCGCGGCCAGCCCGGCGGGACCTGCCCCCACAATAACAACATCGTAAGGCATAGATTCACGTTCCAAGACAGGCCTCCTCAAGGTATTCGCAGCATGCTTATGCAATAAGTGAAGAATGTATATGAACGGTGACTGGCGACTCAATGACCAGAACCGGCAATTGCGCTGACAACAAAGGTCGGCGGAGACGCTATTATGCCGTATTTGGCCGGGGTAGGTGTTGTTTCAGGCTGGCCAGAAAAGGCTTGAACAGGTAGAGTAGCGTCCGAGCCCAGTCGGTTCGACCCACAAATCAATCCAATGTCCACGGAATACTGAGCCAACGTTATAATGGCTCATATGCTGCTATTGAACAGGAGATCACCTGGCCCATGAAAATTATTGTGCCGATAAAACGTGTTGTCGATTACAACGTGAAGGTGCGCCCGAAGGATGACGGCTCCAATGTCGATATCGCCAACGCCAAGATGTCGACCAACCCGTTTTGTGAAATCGCCGTCGAGGAAGCCGTGCGCCTGAAAGACAAAGGCGTGGCCAGTGAAGTGATTGTCGTCACCGTGGGCGAGGGCAAGGCGCAGGAACAACTTCGATCCGCCATGGCCATTGGCGCTGATCGGGCGATACTGGTGGAAACCAATGAAGCGCTCGAACCCCTGGCGGTGGCCAAATGTCTCAAGGCCATTGTCGAAAAGGAAGAGCCCCAACTGGTGATTCTGGGCAAACAATCCATCGATGGAGACAACAATCAGACCGGCCAGATGCTGGCGGCTCTGTGCAATATGCCCCAGGGCACCTTTGCCTCCGAAGTGGCGGTGGAAGAGGGCAGCGTCCGGGTGACCCGCGAAATCGATGGCGGTTTGCAAACGGTCGAGCTCAAGCTTCCGGCCATAGTCACCACGGATTTACGCCTCAATGAACCGCGCTTCGCATCCCTGCCCAACATCATGAAAGCCCGGAAAAAGCCGCTTGAGACCATCCCTCTGGCGGATCTGGGGCTGGATACCACGGCTCGGGTTGAACTGCTCAAGGTGGAGCCGCCAGCGGAAAGGGCGCCGGGGATAAAGGTGGCAAGCGTCGAAGAATTGATCGACAAGCTCAAAAATGAAGCGAAGGTGATCTGATGACTATTCTGGTAATTGCCGAACACGACAATCGCGGACTGAAAAGTGCAACGCTGAACACAGTGCAGGCCGCCACGAATCTCCCGGGCGATATTCATCTGCTGGTGGCCGGTGCCGATTGTGCGCAAGTCGCTGAAGCCGCAGCCGCCATCGAGGGGGTCGCCAAAGTGATCCTGGTGGATAACGCCGCCTACGAACATTTTTTACCGGAAAATCTGGCGGCGCTGATCGCCGAATTTGCGGGGGATTACGCCTATATTCTGGCGCCGTCGTCCACAAGCGGTAAAAATCTGTTGCCGCGCCTGGGCGCCTTGCTGGATGTCCAGCCGCTTTCGGATGTTGTTGCCATAGACGGCCCCGATGTTTTCAAGCGGCCCATCTATGCGGGCAATGTGATTGCCACCGTCAGAAGCCACGATTCCATCAAGCTGATGACGATTCGTGCCACGGCCTTTGATGCGGCCAATGCCACTGGCGGCTCGGCCGATACGGAGACCAGGGAGGCTGCCCATGATCTGGGAATATCCCGGTTTATTGGCGAAGAGCTGGCCAAGCTGGATCGACCGGAATTGACCTCCGCAAAGATCGTTATCTCCGGCGGCAGAGGCTTGCAGAATGGCGAAAACTTCCAGCTGCTCTACGACCTGGCCGACAAGATGGGCGCGGCCGTGGGGGCATCCAGAGCAGCGGTGGATGCTGGTTTTGTTCCGAACGATATGCAGGTGGGGCAGACCGGGAAAATCGTCGCACCGGATCTCTACATTGCCGTAGGACTTTCCGGCGCCATTCAGCACCTTGCCGGTATGAAGGATTCGCGGGTAATCGTGGCGATCAACAAAGACGAGGATGCGCCTATATTCCAGGTGGCGGATTACGGTTTGGTGGCGGATCTTTTCCAGGTGATTCCCGAACTGCAGCAAGCGCTCTGATCCGAATGGTTCCGTTCCCGGTCCGCTTCGGCGCAGGATTTCCAAGACACGCCGTGGCTAAATCGGCAGGATAGCCGATTTGTACAGCCGCGGGCTCCCTCAGCTTGTTCTGGAGCTTAAATAAGTGCCATTCCGCTCTAATCCCGCCCCTATCAATCATCACCATCAACAGGACAGGTGCTGATGGCGGCTGTCCTTATGCCCACCCTGAGAGTAGAATGGCCGCGGGACGGTGGATGAGCCACTGTACTGGATCCGTACAAGGCTGGACAGCTGCTGGCTATGTTTAGATTTTTTACCCCTAGAACCAAAGTACAAAAAGATCGCGCCATCATGCGCGAAACCGATGCGCGCCTGGCCAAGTACAGCCGGCGCGGACTCCTCTTCAACTTTCTCGCGTTCCTTCTCTGCCTGACTGGCGGCAATTTTGTTGAGAAGCAACAGGGTCTGGCCATAGTGCTGACCGTGGGTTTGCTACTGATTACCTTATTGCGCGGCTTCTTCCTGTTCCGTTTCGAAGCGCTCTATCCCCGAGGGCCCACCCGTTGGCGCAACAGCTATTTTCTGGCAACACTGCTCGGTGCCAGTTGGTGGGGGTTCATACTCGTGAGTGTGACCCTGGTGCTGAACATGCAAGACGAAGCGCCTTTGCTGTGGCTCTACACGGTTGTTTTTTTCTCCACCACCGCTCACGCATTCGCTCCCTACCAGAATTTTCTGAGAATCTACCAGTTTGTCGGCCAGGTTCCCGCAGCGTTGGCCGCTTTTTTTATACCCGATGTCAATGCCTATCTGTACGGGCTTTTGCTCATCGTCTTTTACATGATCCTGGTGCATCAGTGCCGACTGATGTCGGAAGACTACTGGCAACGATTGGCGGCAACCTACGCCCTGGCGAAAAAAACCGAAAACCTCGAAGAGGAAAAACGCGATACTCGCGCGACTGTCCAATTGAATCAGGAATTCATGCACAACCTGCACGCTGAACTTGGCGAAGTGGTGGAGATGACGGCAAGTGGTTTGCAGATTCTCCAAAAGGATGGCCAGCTTTCCCAGGTGGTGGAGCGGTTGGAATATGCGCAGGAATTCCAGGCACGAATATTTTCAAGCGTCGACGATTTTCGAGGCCTGTTGAACAAGGAGCTGACGCTCGAATCGCGGGTATTCAATATTCGGCATGAGCTTCAGGCGTTGATCGGCGATGCCGTTGACGATGCCGAAGATCGACACATCCTGCTGGAGTCTGCTTTGTCTCCAACCATTCCCATGCGCCTGGAAGGTGACGCTTTGCGGTTTGCGCAGATTATCCGCACCATACTGACCACCGTCATGCAAAATGCCAGTAACTGCTGTGTTCTGGTTGAAGCCGATTTTCTGCGTGAGTTTGAAGCGTCCGGTGACTTGCAGGTGATAGTGTCACGCCAGGGCTATGGCAAGAAACGCCTGTTCCAATCGGATGAGGGAGAGACGGTTCTGGGCAGCCTGGATCTCTCCGTGTGCAAGGGCCTCGCCGATAGCATGAACGGCACCCTGGCTGTGACAGAGGATCAGAAGGGCAATCACCAGCTCTGTTTCCGCGCCAAGTTCAATATCCCCGAGGTTGATAGTCAGATCGACTTCCACAAGGAGATATTCGCCGGGCACAACATTCTGGTGGTACACCCGATTTCAAGCCTCACCGCCACCAAGCGGCGCGAGCTGGACGCACTGGGTCTGTCGGTTCGTACCGAGTCTCAGTTCAGGCGCGCCTATCAGACACTGCTGCACAGCTACAGTCAAAATGCGCCTATTGAATGCATTCTATTTTATATAGAGGCGCATAATCAGGAGGCTGTCGAATTCAGTCGCACACTGCTCGATCACAAGGAGTTGCGACACACTCACCAATTGATCACCTGTGCCGCCACGACTCGCGAAAGATCCGACGTCCAGGAACTCATGCGGGAAGAACACTATGTGCATTTTTTGCCGCAGCCAGCGGGGCTCTACGAACTGGGTACAAGCCTTTACCAAATATATGCGCCGGATGCGGTGGTAAAGGGAGAATTACCGGAGCAGGACAAGCATCTGCGCGTGCTCTTCATTGACACTCAGTACGGCAGCAGCGACTTTGGTGCGGATCAGCTCGAAATTGCCGGTGCGGAAGTGGATGTGGTTTCCATGGACCGCCTCGATCGCCAACATCTCGACGACCACAGCTACGATCTGGTCGTCATGGAATGCCGGTCAAGCCAGTCGCGTTGTTCGAGAGTGATAGACCGCATACGGGATCTGGAAAAAGAGATGAACCACTCCCGCCTGCTGCCCATAATCGGCGTGGGCACCGATAAGATTCGCAACTTCTATGAACTGGGCTTCGACCATTTCGTCGATCTGAACCAGCAGCCTCTACGCCTGGAAACGACCTTGCGGTACTGGGGGAGTATGTAGGGAGGTGGTGATGAGTAAACGGTGAGCAGTGAGCAGGAAGCAGAGAATGGTGAATGGAAGGTGCTAGTTTTTTCTTGTTTCTTTTTCCCGCTCACCGCTTACTGTTCACTCATCTCTAAATTCCGCCCAGATAGGGCAGTGGTCTGATGGCTTTTCCATGCCGCGAATATTGTAATCAATACCCGCATCAATACAGCGGGCCGCCAGGGTTTGCGAGGCGAGGATCATGTCGATGCGCAGCCCCCGCTTCGGTTCGCGTTCAAAGCCGCGACTGCGGTAGTCGAACCAACTGAAGTGTTCGCAGCTGTCGGGATGGCGGGTGCGGAAGGTGTCGACCAGTCCCCAATCCATTACTGCCTGCAACCATTCCCGCTCTTCTGGCAGGAAGCTGCATTTGCCCGTGCTCAACCAGCGCTTGCGGTTATCCTCACCAATACCGATGTCCGCGTCCGTATGGGATACGTTGACGTCGCCCATGACGATCAGGGCATCGGTGGAACTCAATTGTTGCAGGTGGGCCAGCAGGTCCGCGTAGTAGCGCTGCTTGTTGGGGAATTTGACAGGATGGTCGCGGCTTTCGCCCTGCGGAAAATAGCCATTGAGCACCGTCAGTTTTTCACCGTTTGGCAACTGGAAGCAACCACCGATGAAGCGCTTTTGCGCAGTGTCGTCATCATTGATAAATCCCTTCTGCACCGATACAAACGGCAAGCGGGAGAGCAGGGCGACGCCATAATGGGTTTTTTGTCCGGCGAACTCGACGTGGTACCCGAGGTCCCGTATGGCCGCGACAGGAAACTCCTCGTCCGTCACTTTGGTTTCCTGAAGCCCAATGAAATCTGGTTGATGCTGGTCGACTACCGCCTGCAACTGGTGCAGTCGCTGGCGAACGCTGTTGACGTTGAAAGAAACGCATTTCATGTTATAGGTATCCAAAGAAAGATATGCAGGGAACTGATCAGAAGTTCCCTGAGCTTGCGGTCGCTTTATTCACGGGCTTCAAAAAGCCGTTCGACGCCTGTCGCAATTCCGGCTCCTGGAACAGGCGGATCATATCCACCATGATATAGCCTGTCTCATTGAGCAAGGTATCGCCCGCCAGGGTAATTTCACTATTGGCGGAAGTTGCCGCGGCCTCTTCATTTTTCTTCTCTTCGGCTTCTTCCGCCGCCCGGAATTCCTCCAGCGTCTTATAGGGTTTCAACCCTTTGGCCAGCCGCCGTTTGTTGTCGATAGCCATGGCCTGGGTTTCAAGGGCTTCTTTTTCCTTTCGCCGGACTTCTTCATTGAGGGAGACAAGAGTCCTGTCCTTGTTGGCATTTTGCAGTTTCAACTGATCCAGCAGATAGATGAAATCGGGATCCTTGGCAGCGCGTTTCTCATGCAACTGGGTCAGTAGTGGTACCACGCGACTGAAATCAAAATAGGTGTCGTGGGCCACGTCGTGGATCTGATCCCAGGGCAGGGCGTTGTCATAGGCCGACTCACCGACTTCATCTCCATCGATAAGAACCGGAAGGCTGATATCGGGGATAACCCCGCGGTGCTGAGTGCTGTCGCCGGAGACGCGGTAAAATTTCGATTCTGTCAGTTTCAGGCGTCCCTCGACCACCGGTGTCAGCGATTGCACCGTGCCCTTGCCAAAAGTCTGTGAGCCGACAATCAAGCCGCGATCATAATCCTGGATGGCACCCGCGAAAATTTCCGACGCGGACGCACTCAGGCGATTGACCAGGACGATCAACGGCCCCCGGTAGCGCGCCTTGAAGCGCGAACGGTTATAGCGTGATATATGGTTATCGGATTCCCTGATCTGTACAACCGGACCCGGATCAATGAACAGATCCGTCAGCATGGTCGCCTCGGTCAGGGAACCGCCGCCGTTGTTGCGCAGATCGAGGATAATCCCGTCGACGCCTTCCTTCTGGAGTTCGTCGAGGAGTATGGCCACGTCGCGCGTAGTGCTTTTATAGTCGGGGTCACCCTTGTGGTAGGCTTCAAAGTCTATGTAGAAGGCGGGCACCTCGATGACGCCCACCTTGTACAACTGGTTGCCATCGGTGAGTTCGAAAGTGGCTTTGCGGGCGGCCTGATCTTCCAGTTTTACCTTTCCGCGCTTGATTCTGATGGTTTCCGGCACCAGCTTCGCCGAGCTTTCCGGCGGCAGGACTTCCAGCCGCACTATGGTATCCTTCGCGCCGCGGATGAGTTCGACCACCTCGTCCAGCCGCCAGCCGACAATATCCACCATTTCCCCGTCGTCACCCTGGGCAACGCCGACAATGCGGTCCGCCGGCTGCAACTGACCCTGCATATCCGCGGGCCCACCAGCGACCAGTCGCACCACCTTGGTATGCTCGTCTTCCGATTGCAGAACCGCGCCAATGCCCTCCAGGGACAGGGACATATTGATTTTGAAATTCTCCGAGGTGCGCGGAGAAAAGTAGTTGGTATGAGGGTCGTAGAGCAGGGTGAGGGAGTTGACCATCACCTCGAAGACATCCTCACTGTTTTGCTGCATGACGCGGTTCAGCTGGTTCTTGTAACGGCGATGAAGGGTTGATTTTGCCTCTTCCGCGGTTTTGCCAGCCAGCTTCAGGTTGAGGAGGTTCAGCTTGATGCGCTTGTGCCAGATTTCATCGGCCTCTGCCTGGCTTTTTGGCCAAGTGGCCACCTCCGGATCGAGGTTGATGGTGCCTTCCTTGGTGAAGTCGAATTTGACGTCGGGATCGCTCAGCTCTCCCAGTACCTGCTCGAGGCGGGACACGACGCGCTCCCGGTAGACATTGAAGATGTGAAAGCCGAGTTCGAGTTTGCCTTTCTTGAACAGGTCATCGAAACGATCGGCGGATTCCTCGAATTTCTCAATGTCCGCCGAATAGAAAAATAGATTGCCCGGGTCGAGGCTTTCCAGGTAGCGTTCCAGAAAGTCCCGCGATAGCTTGTCATCAACCGGGAGATCCCGGTAATGGCGCTCCTCCAGCTTGTGAAGTATATCTACGGTCGTCCGGGATTGTTCGGGTGTCGGAACTATTTCCTTCACCAGTTCTTTCGGCGCCGAGGCGAATACGGACGTCGAAAGCAAAGCAAGAAACACCAGGGACGTCAGCTGCTGAAGGCCGCGGCGGAGTACTACAGAAGAATGCATCATTATTCCAAATGTAAGTCTTTGATTGGGCAGCAGAAAGGTCTTTCAACTATAGCATACTGGCCAGTGGTAAGTAGTTTGATATCGAGAGGCTGATCACAAGATGTGACCTGACGGTCCGGAGTTTGACCACAAAAGAGCCCGTCGGTGCCAAATTTATGGATATTCTACTGAATTCGGTGGGGAATTGCTCATCCGGATAAGCCTTCGGGGCCGCCGAGTGCCAGGCTGTTATCGGCCGCCCCCGCGGGTTACAATCGACCGACATTTGGCCACAGTTAAACGGGAGCTTACGTGGAGCCGATCATCTCCGTAACCAATCTCACTAAAATCTACGCTTCAGGCTTCCACGCCCTCAAAAAAATCAATCTGGACATCCGGCGCGGTGAGATATTTGCCCTTTTGGGGCCAAATGGCGCGGGGAAGACAACGCTAATCAGTATCATTTGCGGAATTGTGAACCCCGGGGAAGGCCTGGTGCTGGCGGATGGTTACAATATAGTCACCGATTACCGCGCGGCTCGAGCCAGAATCGGCCTGGTGCCCCAGGAACTGACGACCGATGCTTTTGAAAGTGTCTGGGCCACGGTCAATTTCAGTCGGGGCCTGTTTGGCAAGCCGCCTAATGATGCCTACCTGGAGAAGGTCTTGCGCGATCTGTCGCTGTGGGACAAGAAGGACTCAAAGATCATGGCGCTGTCCGGCGGCATGAAACGCCGGGTAATGATCGCCAAGGCGCTCTCTCACGAACCGCAGATTCTTTTCCTGGATGAACCCACCGCGGGCGTGGACGTGTCCCTGCGCCGCGATATGTGGGAGATGGTGCGGACGCTGCGCGAAAATGGAGTCACCATCATCCTGACCACCCACTACATCGAGGAAGCCGAGGAAATGGCTGATCGAATAGGAATCATCAATAAAGGTGAACTTGTCCTGGTGGAAGACAAGGCCACGCTGATGGACAAGCTCGGCAAGAAGCAGCTGACCCTGTATTTACAGAACCCCCTGACGGACATACCCGCGGCGCTCCAGTCATATCCGCTGGAACTTTCCTCTGATGGTGGGGCGTTGACCTATACCTTCGACAGTCACGACGAACAGACCGGCATTGCGGACCTGCTGCGTCGCCTGGAAGAGCAGGGGATCGACTTCAAGGATCTGCATTCCAGCCAGAGTTCTCTGGAAGATATTTTTGTCAATCTTGTGAGAGACGCATCATGAATCGTTATGCCATCAGCGCCATTTACAAATTCGAAATGAACCGCACCTGGCGTACCTTGATGCAGAGTATTGCCTCTCCGGTCATTTCCACCTCACTCTATTTCGTCGTCTTCGGTTCGGCCATAGGTTCACGCATGGTCGCCATCGACGGCGTCAGCTACGGGGCTTTTATTATCCCCGGTCTGGTGATGCTGACTTTGCTGAGTCAGAGCATTGCCAACGCGTCCTTTGGCATTTATATGCCTCGCTTTTCCGGCACAATCTATGAAGTCCTGTCGGCCCCCATTTCCTATCTGGAAATCATTATGGGTTATGTCGGCGCCGCCGCGACCAAGTGCGTTATTCTCGGCATACTCATTCTGATTACCGCGCGTTTCTTTGTGGATTACCAGATTGAACACCCGGTATGGATGTTCGCTTTCCTGATACTGACCGCCGTCACCTTCAGCCTGTTCGGTTTCATAATAGGAATCTGGGCCGACGGCTTCGAGAAATTACAAATAGTACCCTTGATGGTGGTCACACCCCTGGCGTTTCTCGGCGGCAGTTTTTATTCGATCAATATGCTCCCACCACTGTGGCAAAAAATCACTTTGTTCAATCCGGTTGTCTACCTGATCAGCGGATTCCGTTGGAGCTTTTATGGGATTGCCGACGTCAGTGTCGCTCTCAGCCTCGCAATGACATCGGGATTTCTGATTCTTTGCCTCGTTACCATCTGGTGGATTTTCAAGACGGGTTATCGACTGAGGAATTAAATTTTCTGACAAAAGGGTCGCCACACGAATGGCGCTGACCAATCAGGCCTATGGATATTTCGTAATGATATGGACATGGCACACCGCTGGGCTTCCGCGATGGCATCTTCAGGCAGTGCTCTTGAAAGTAAGACTCTGGAAGATAATCCTGTTGACTGTCTTGTTTGGCGGCCTTTGTGCTTTTCTCACAGTACCGGTCGTTTTCGCCGCCGGTCAGGCTGACGCCGCTGAATTCAGAGTGAAGGCGGCAATGCTGTACAAGTTTCTTGGCTATATCGAATGGCCAGCGGAAGCTTTTCCCTCGGATAATTCCCCCTACATTATCGCGGTGATTGGCGCTGACGCCATAGCAGCGGAACTCCGTGAAATTGCCAGGCACCGCACCGTCAGAGACCGCCGGATAGTGGTTGCCGAAATCGACACTGCAGAAGCCCTGGCCGGAAACATGCATATGCTCTTTATGGGAAATGATGAAGAGGTTCCGCGGGAACAGGCAGCGAAGCATGCTGAAAAATACTCGATAGTCACCGTGACCGAAAACCCCACGGGTTTGGGAAAAAACAGTGTCATCAATCTACGGGTCGCCGATGGCCGTATCACCTTTGATGTTTCCCTGGCGGCTACCGAAGAGCGAAATCTGAAGGTCAGCGCGCGGATGCTGGCGGTGGCTTCTTCCGTACAACCTTCCTCCAGACAACCTTCCTCCATACGACAGGGAGCCGAATGATCGTGGAGTTCATCAAGAGCTCGGTTTCGCGAAAGCTGATGCTGGTTGTACTGGCGACGACTTTTTTTGCGCTACTCGCCTACGCCACCGTGATGCTGGTATACGATGTACGAACCTATCACGATTCATGGGTTAAGGATCTGTCCACCCAGGCCAATATCATCGCTGAAGTCAGCACGCCGGCACTGGAATTCAATGACCCTGTGACGGCCCAGGAAAACCTGGAGCTACTGCGCACCCGTCCGGCCATACTCAAGGCTGCAATATACACCGCCAGCGGCGAGCGTTTTGCCGAATATTCCGGGTCCGACAAGGGCGAATTGGAGTTCCCACTGATCCCGCGCATTGATGGTGGTTATATCATTGAAGGTGATCGCATCAGTGTCGCCCGGCGTATCGTCAAAAACCGCAAGGTTTTGGGGATGGTCTACATACACGCACGTTATGAAGTTCAGGAACGGCTCACCAACTACCTTGTGATATTGGCGTGTGTCATGTTCGGCAGCCTTATATTGGCGGCACTGATATCAATCTGGTTGCAGGGTGCGTTCACCCGACCTATTTTTGCCGTCACCAACGTCGCCCGGGAGGTTATGCAGAAACGTGATTTTTCCCTGCGCGCCGAAAAATTCACCCAGGATGAAATCGGAATTCTGGTGGATGCCTTCAACGATATGCTCGGTGAGGTAGAGCGACGGGCAAGGGCGCTGGAAGAGTCCAACGCTTCACTCGAACATGAGATGACCGAGCGCCACGCCGCTGAAAATGCCTTGCGAATTGCCGACAGGCGCAAGGATGAATTTCTCGCAACTCTCGCTCATGAGCTGCGCAATCCGCTGGCGCCACTGCTTAATGGTCTCAAAATTCTGCAACTGAAAGAGGATGATCCCGCGGCCCGTCGGGTTGCGCGAGAGATCATGGAACGACAGCTCAAACAGATGGTACGGCTGGTGGATGACCTTCTTGACGTCTCGCGCATTACCACCGGCAAGTTGACGGTGTCAAAGCAACCGGTCGAAGCCCAGTCCGTCATGCGGGCGGCCATTGAATCAAGCAGCGCTTTTATCGAAGCTTGTGGCCATTCGCTGAAGGCGGAGCTGCCCGATGAAGCCATATATCTGAACGCCGATGCCGTTCGGCTCGCGCAGGTATTTTCCAATTTACTGAATAATGCCGCGAAATATACCAATCGCGGTGGGGAGATTCTGTTCTCGGCGCAGACCGAGGCCGATGAACTCCTGATCAGGATAACCGACAACGGCATTGGCATAGCTACTGACATGCTCCCCGAAATTTTCGACATGTTCACACAGGTTGATTATTCCCTTGAACGTGCCCATGCTGGACTCGGTGTCGGTCTGGCTCTGTCCCGACGTCTGGTGGAACTGCACGGCGGCACGCTTGAAGCGTCCAGCCCCGGCGTCGGACAGGGCAGTACTTTTACCGTCCGCCTCAAGATGGCAACCAGACCGGGGCAGCTTTACCCGGCCTCCGCGGCAGGGAAGGAGGGCGCCGTTATTCACCATCGTGTGCTGCTGGTGGATGACAATGTCGATTTCGCCAATACCATGGCGACTCTGCTGACGTCCCTGGGGCACGATGTGCGAACCGTGCACAACGGCGTCGCCGCCCTGGAAATGGCAGGGGAATTCGCCCCGGAATTTGCGTTTCTGGATATAGGCATGCCGGGACTCAACGGTTATGATCTTGCACGTCAACTGCGCAAACTTCCAGTAACCGCCGACAGTGTTTTAGTGGCGGTCACCGGGTGGGGGCAGGACAAGGACAGGACGCTGTCCCGGGAAGCCGGCTTCGACCGGCATATGGTCAAGCCCGTCGAACTGTCGCAGATTCTGGATGTGCTGTCGTCCGGGCGCTGAATAATGGGCGCTGATAGAGATGCCAATGAACAATACTGATAGGGCGCCTGTGTCCGCAGTCGTGGAAGCCACCATTCAAGCCCCTGTCGAGGTTGTCTGGGCCACATTGACCTGCCTCGATAAATGGCCGGAGTGGCATCATGGAGTCTCCAGAATACGGGTTGAGGGCCGTGTTGAAACCGGCACCCGATTCCATTGGAAGTCCGGTATTTTCAGTATCGAATCCCAATTGGTTGAAGTGGATTTCCCCGGGCGGTTTGCCTGGTCAGGCAGAACTTTTGGCATGGATGCCCTGCGCGTCTGGCACATGCAGTCATTCGCAGACCATACCCAGGTGGTCGCAACGGAATCACTCCGGGGCCTCCTGACATCCGCCTTTCCACCGCTGGCCAGGCGCATGCTGACTCACGTTGTTACTGAGTCCCTGTTATCGCTGAAAACAGCGGCGGAAGCTGCCGTCGCTTCTGATAATATTGATCAGATGTCAGATCCAGCATAAATGGCACCAGCTTAAGCGGCTTTGTTCGCCGGTCCGCTTCGGGGTGGGGCTCAATTAGTTCTGGACCTTTAGTAAGTGCAGGTCATAACAATAAAAGTTTGATTGGGGGCACCATGGAGAAGGAAAGAGGGGTGATCAGCAGGGGACTGCGCGGACTTTTTGGCGATATTCACTGGTCGGCGCCACCCTGGTTAAAGAACCTTAAAGCTGCAAAACGCAATCGGCCTCGGCGTTTTTGGGGGGTTGTCTTTGGGCTCTTGCTTATTCCGCTCTGTGCTCTGACCGCCTGGCAATTGTGGCAGATGTTGCCGCAGCCGGTGCTGACTCAGGTCGAGATAGAAGCGCCGGGCATTACCCGGGTTGGCGAGGATGGCAAACTCTATCCCGAGCCGGCGACTCTGAGGTTTTACACGGAGTACACCGATGCGCGGCAGCGCGGACCACGCAGCGCCGCGCGGCTCGACCTCCTGGGCAAGGAGCTGGAACAGGGGGTATTGCTGAAACAGGGAGTACTGGAGCCGAGTCTGAGCGGCACATGGCGCTGGCTGGATGACAATACTTTGCGTTTCGAGCCCGAGGAGGACTGGCCCGCCGGGCAGACCTATGAGGTCAGCCTTTCTCCAGAACTCTTTGCCAATGGCGTGCGTCTCGCGGAAGCGCGTCCCGCCTTCACCACGCCGGCCATCAGCGGCGAGCTGAAAAAACTGGAGTTCTATCAGAACCCTGAAAAAACCTCCGAACACCGGGTCGTCGCCACTCTGCGCTTTACCCATGCCGTGAATCCGGCCAGCCTCAAGGACCATTTGCGCCTGACCATGCGCGCTGTCGGCAAGTCCATAGACGCCGAGGCGGAAAACTACCCCTACCAGCTCCGTCTCGGTGAGCAGGGCCGCGAGGCCTATATCACCAGCGAACCCCTGCAACTGCCGGAGCAGGAAAATTTCATGGCGCTGATACTCGCCCCCGGCGTGACCAGTGCCCTCGGCACCTCCGCGACAGCGGCAGGGCTGGAGCAAAAAGTGCGCATTCCCGCACTCAGCACCTTTTTCCGCATCACCTCCCTGTCCGCCCAGATAGTGCGTAATGAAAACAACGATCCCGAGCAGACGCTGGTGATGGAATTTACCGATGGGGTGGAAACTGAAACCGTTGCGCGAAATATCCAGGCATGGGAACTGCCGGCTGACAGGCATTGGACACAGGATAAAATCGACAGTGCCGTGTTGCAGCGCTCGCGCAAGCTGAGTCTGCACGGCAATCCGTCTGAGCGGGAATTCGCGAAATTGCAGAGTTTCCGCTTCGAGGCCGAGGAACAGCGGCAGATACTGGTGCGACTGCCGGCGGGTTTGATCTCCGAAGGCGGCTTTAAAATGACGGTCCCCTACGTCACTTTGTTGCGTACGCCGAGCTACCCGCGGGAAGCGCGAATAATGGGCGAGGGCGCTCTGCTGGCCATGACCGGTGAACGGCAGTTATCCCTGCAGGCGCGCGGCATTCCGGCGCTACGGGTGGAGATTTTCCGCTTGCTGGACGGGCAGGTCGCCCACCTGGTCACCCAGACGCGGGGCGATCTGGCGGCGGCCAACTTCAACTACAACTTCAACGAGGAAAATTTCGGCCAGCGCTTCGAGCGGATTCTCCCGCTGAATGGCGATTCTCCCGCGGAAGCCACTTACGCATCCCTGGATCTCGCTCCCTATCTGCAAGACGCGGGGCGGGGCCTGTTTGTGGTGCGGGTGCAGGGTTGGGACCCCGTCAAAAAGCGCC
Source organism: uncultured Cellvibrionaceae bacterium (assembly GCA_964515945.1). GTDB lineage: Bacteria > Pseudomonadota > Gammaproteobacteria > Pseudomonadales > Cellvibrionaceae > CAYQQJ01. The sequence continues at coordinate 8,503 of CAZEWY010000014.1, read as the reverse complement.
GCATCTATGGTGCCGAGGACCGGCGACTGATACTGGTGACCGATCTCAGCATTATCGCCAAGAATAATGCGGACCAAACCCATGAGCTGTTCGTGCACTCCCTGGGAGCCCAGGCGCCGGTGGCGGGCGCGACCATTGAACTCCTGGGCCGCAATGGTCAGCCGGTCATCACGGTCACCACGGATGCGGATGGCCACGCGCACATGCCGGATGTCAGCAGCTTCCGCGATGCGAGGCAGGCAACGGTTTATCTGGTGCGACGCCAGGGCGATATTGCCTTTTTGCCGTTCGAACGCCATGGGCGCAGCCTCGACTATTCCCGCTTCGATACCGGCGGGCTGAGAATGGCGGGGCAGCTCGATCAGCGGCACCTGCGCGCGACCCTCTTTTCGGACAGGGGCATCTACCGGCCCGGAGAAAAGGGCCATCTGGGCATCATGGTCAAGCATGATGACTGGCAGCCGGTGGCGGGTGTGCCGGTGGAAGTTACCCTGACCAATCCCCGGGGCAATGTGGTGCTGCGCGAACGGGTGGCATTGCCCGCCGATGGCTTTATCGAACAAGCGCTCGCTTTTGCCACCACGGACCCCACCGGCACCTACCGAGCCCAAGTCTATCTGCTCGATGACCGGGACCGGCAGCGCCGTCTTCGTCAGTTGGGGGAAACCACACTCGCGGTGGAAGAATTTCAGCCGGATACCATGCGCATTCGCACCGTCATCGAGGGCGGCGAAGCGCCCGGATGGCGCACGCTTTTGGAGTATCAGGGCGAAGCGGCCCTGGAAAATCTGTTTGGCTTGCCCGCCCAGGATAGACGTGTGCAGGCAAGCTATAGCCTGACTCCGGTTCCGTTTCGCTTCTCCGCCTGGTCCGATTATGTGTTCGAGGATCCTTTCGCGAGCGATAAGGACCGGCTCACGCGCTCTGTAACTGAAAGCCTGCCGGAAGCCCGCAGCAACACCGAGGGTGAGGCCGCTTTCGCTATTGATCTGAGCGCCTATGGCCGGGGCCTCTACCGCCTGACCTTTGCTGCCGAAGGCTATGAGAGCGGCGGCGGGCGCAGTGTGTCGGCGCGCAGCAGCATTCTGGTTTCGCCCGCTCAACGTCTGGTCGGCTGGAAGGTGGACGGGGCACTCAACTATCTGCGCCAGGATAGTGAGCGCAATCTTCAATTTGTCGCTATAGATCCCGCGTTGCAATCGGTGGCCATGGATCAGGTTACGCTGCTGATCAGCGAGCAGCGCCGTCTCTCGACCCTGGTGCGCCAGAGCGATGGGACTCTGTCCTACCAAACCATCGTCAAGCGTGTGCCTGTTTCTGAAGAGGCCTTCACCATCGCCAAGGGTGGCAGTAGCTGGCGCCTGCCCACGGGAACGCCGGGGGACTTTGTTGTCGAGGCGCGCGTCGGCGATCTGCTGATGGCGCGGATCGAGTATTCCGTCATAGGCGCCCGCAATCTCGACGGCGGTGTGGAGAAGAATGCCGAGCTGGACGTTAAATTGAACCGTTCCGACTACCGCCCCGGCGAGGAGATAGAACTGCAGATTACCGCGCCCTACGCCGGCGCCGGATTGATTACCATCGAGCGGGACAGGGTTTATGCCTACCAGTGGTTCAGCGCCGACAGCGGTCGCAGTCTTCAGCGGATTCGCATTCCCGAGGAGCTGGAAGGTAACGGCTATGTCAACGTCACCTTTGTGCGTGCACTGGATTCGGAAGAAATCTTTACGCAGCCGTTGAGCTATGCCGTTGCTCCGTTCAATGTAGACCGTGGTGCGCGCACCATCGACATCGAGCTTGAGGCGCCGGACAAGGTCAAGCCCGGCAGCGAACTCACGCTGAAATTCCAGACATCGCGCCCGGGTCGCATAGTCGTGTTTGCCGTGGACGAGGGCATACTGCAAGTGGCCGACTACCAGACTCCCCGGCCCCTGGACACCTTCCTGCGCAAACGGGCCTTGGAAGTGGGCACCGCCCAGATGGCGGATTTGCTGATGCCCGAATTCCGTTTGCTGCGCCAGGCCGCGGGTATCGGTGGCGGTGACAGCGCCGCCAACAAGGCGCTGGGTGCCAATCTCAACCCCTTTCAGCGCAACGTGAAAGCGCCGGTGGTTTACTGGTCCGGCATAGTGGAAGCGAGCGGCGAACCCCAATCCCTGAGTTTCACCGTGCCTGACTATTTTGACGGACAATTACGCCTTATGGCGGTTGCCAGTGGCTCGGGGGCGGCGGGATCGGTGACTGAAAAAGTTCTCGTACGCGGTCCCTTCGTGTTGCAACCCAATCTGATCACCACGGCGGCGCCGGGTGATGTTTTTGACGTGAGCGTCGGCGTCACCAATGCGCTGCCGGCTGAAACCGGTGAGCGCCGCATAGAAGTGCTTTTGCAGCCGAGTGAACATCTCGCCGTGGTCGGTAAAGACAGTCGACAGCTCACGCTGGCGCCGGGTAGGGAAGGCCGGGCCGCGTTCCAGGTCAAGGCGGTCGATAAACCCGGTGCCGCTGAACTGGTGTTTTCCGCGCACTCGGAAGAGTACAGTCTCAGTCGCACCGCGACCCTCAGCGTGCGTCCGGCGGTACCTTATCGCACCACCGTGGATGTCGGCATTGCCGCCGCGGGCGAAGGGGATCTGGCACTGGAGCGACGCCTTATGCCGGAGCTGGCTGAACAGAAAGCCGCCGTGGGTTACAGCCCGCTGATACTCGCCGATGGCTTGCAGGCCTGGCTCAGAGACTATCCCCACGGCTGCACCGAACAGATTGTCAGCGGCGTGTTTCCCGCCCTGGCTCTGCTTCGGGATCCGGCCGTGGCGCTGGATCGCGACGCCACTCTCGGCCAGTATCGCAGTGTCATCGGCAGTCTTCAGGCGCGGCAAGCACCCAATGGCGGTTTCGGTTTCTGGCCGGGCAGCACGCAGGTGGACAGTTTTGTCAGCCTCTATGCCATGCACTTTCTGATTGATGCCGCCGACCTGAATATCCCCGTGCCGGAACAATTGCTCACCACCGGCCTGGAATATCTGCGCACCCGCGCCGCCCAGCAGCCGGTGCCCGGGCAGGGCGCCTACGAACAGGCCTATGCCATCTACCTGCTGACACGCAGCGGCCGGGTGACCACTCATTATCTGACCCTTTTGCAGGAAGCTCTGGAAAAACAACCGTCGCAGGATTGGCGCGGCCGACTGGTTGCCGCCTATATGGCTGCGGCCTACCGGCAGCTCAAGCTGGATGACCTGGCCTGGGAGCTGATCAGCGGCTACACCTTTGCCGAAGCCGGCAGCGACTATGAGCGGGACATGGACTCCGCCCTGGCGCGCAATGCGCAGTATGTCTATCTGTTGGCCCGGCACTTTCCCGAGCGGCTGGGAGACCTGGATGACGCCGCCATTCAGCGGCTGATCGCGCCCATTTCCGAGGGGGATTTCAACACCCTGTCGTCCGCCTACACACTGCTGGCGCTGGGAGCCTGGGGGCAAGAGGCCGCCGACGCCGCCGGCACATCGCCCTTGGCTATCGCCATGACCGGGGGCGCACAAGCCGCGCCCGAGGAGCTGGCCACCGGAGAGCCACCCGCGGTGCGCAGTCCGATACCCCTGGATGCACAGGCATTGATCTTCAATGGCGGTGACAACCAACGCCTCTTTTACAGTGCAACCCAATCCGGCTACGACACCAGCCTGCCTACCGAGCCGGTGCGGCAGGGTATGGAAATCATCCGCGAGTATGTCAATGACGCCGGCGAAGTGGTGACCTCGGCTCCCCAGGGCGCCGAGCTGACGGTGCGTCTGCGGCTGCGTTCCCTGGACAACCGGCATCACGAGAATATCGCCGTGGTGGATCTGCTGCCGGGCGGCTTCGAGGTGAAGCGGGAGTCGGTGCGAGGCGGCGGCAATAGCTGGTCCACCGATTACATCGACATTCGCGAAGACCGGCTGGTGCTCTATGGCAGCCTGGATTCCACAGTGCGCAGCTTCAGCTACAAGGTCAAGGTGACCGGGGCGGGCAGTTTCGTGATTCCGCCGGCGTTTGCGCAGTCCATGTATCAGCCGGATTTGCAGGCGCAATCCCTGCCGGGACACTTCGAGGTGGGGCAGCCATAGTGTCCTTTCGCCGCGGCCTCCGCTGGAGCCTGTTGCTGGCGGGGCTGCTTGCCGGTATCTGGCTGCTCTGTCCGAGGCCGTCGCTTTACGGCGATACCAGCTTCTCAACCGCCGTTTTTGATCGCGAAGGCGGGCTGTTGCGGCTCGGCCTCGCTGCCGACGACCGCTACCGCCTCAAGACTCCACTGGAGCAGATAGCGCCGGCCGCCGTCGAAGCGACCTTGCTCTATGAGGATCTCTGGTTTTATCGTCACCCGGGGGTTAACCCGGTGTCACTGCTGCGCGCTGCCTGGACGACTTATGTAGCCGGGGACAGGGTCATGGGTGCCTCTACCATCACCATGCAACTGGCCCGGCTGCGCTTCGATATCGATTCCCGATCACTGATGGGAAAGATGTTGCAGATTCTGCGGGCTCTGCAACTGGAGCGCCACTACAGCAAAAATCAGATTCTGGAAGCCTACCTCAACCTGGCGCCTTACGGCGGCAATGTGGAGGGCATTGGCACCGCCAGTCGTATCTATTTTGCCAAACCCGCCGCCCAACTCACCACCCTGGAAGCCTTGACCCTCGCCGTCATTCCCCAGGATCCCAATGCCCGCCGCCCGCGCGCCGCAGGCGAACCACCGGGACTCACTGCCGCGCGTATGCGCGCCTTCGAACTCTGGCTGCAGGCGCACCCGGCGGACATGGACCTTGCATCCCGAGTCGCCATGCGTCTCCCCGTGCGCGGCAGTGATGAACTGCCGTTCCGGGCGCCGCACTTCGTCGACCGGATTCTCCTGCGCGGCAATGGGGAAGGGCGCCTGCACACCACCCTGTCGCCGGGCCTGCAAGCCATGGCCGAAGATGCCGTCACCACCTATATTACCGAACGACGGGATGCGGGGCTGACCAACGCCGCCGTTATGCTGGTGGATACCCGGGACGTGTCCGTGGCCGCCCTGGTCGGCTCGGCGGACTGGCACAATGCCGCCATTTCTGGGCAGGTCAATGGCACGGCAGCGCGCCGCTCGCCCGGCTCGGCGCTCAAGCCATTTATTTATGCGCTGGCCCTGGACCAGGGGCTGATCCATCCCATGACCCTGATGGAGGATGCGCCGGTCAGATATGGTGCCTATACCCCGGAGAATTTCGATCAGGGTTTCATGGGTCCGGTTTTCGCCCGGGACGCGCTTATCTACAGCCGCAATGTGCCCGCGGTGACTCTGGCGGCGCAGCTCGAAGCTCCGGATTTCTATGGGTTTCTGCAAAAAGCCGGCATAGACGCCATGCAACCCCGGGGCTTTTATGGCCTGGCCATAGCACTGGGCGGTATCGAAGTGACCATGGAGGAAATGGTGGCGCTCTATGCCGCTCTCGCCAATGGTGGCGTCCAGCGGGAGCTGGCTTTTCTGCGAAGGCAGGCGCAACCGCGCCCGGGGCTGCCGCTGTTCAGCGCGGAAGCGAGTTTTATCACCCGGGAAATGCTGGCGGCGAATCCGCGACCGGGCCAGCTTGCCAGTCTTCGCGATGGCGACAGCTACATTCCCTGGAAGACCGGAACCTCCTTTGCTTTCCGCGATGCCTGGTCCATGGGTCTGGTGGGACCCTACGTGGTGGCCGTGTGGGTGGGGAATTTCAGCGGTGAAGGCAACCCCGCCTTTGTTGGCGCCCGGGCTGCCGCGCCACTTTTCTTTCGTCTGGCGGACGCGCTGAAATATCGTGGTATTGACCCCGAAAATTATCGGCCCGACACTGACGACCTGAACGTCCGCCGGGTCGAAGTTTGCGCGCCCACCGGAGATCTGCCCAACCGTTACTGCCCGCAGACGGCCAGGGCCTGGTTCATTCCCGGCGTCTCCCCCATCAAGGTGTCGGATATCTATCGGCCGGTGCGTGTCAGCCCGGTCACGGGGCGGCGGCTTTGTCCTGGTCTGAGCCCTGGTCAGGGTGGCCCGGCAGTGACAGAGGTCTATGAATTCTGGCCATCCAACCTGCTGAGCCTGTTCCGCCAGGCGGGTTTGCCCCGGCGCACGCCGCCGCCCTTCGCGGAAGACTGTTCGCTGACCGACACGGCCACCACGGGCATGGCGCCGCGCATACGGACTCCCCAGTCCACAGTCGTCTACAGCCTGCGGCCCCGGCAATTGGCCGATGAGCGCATCGCCTTCCAGGCCAGCGCCGATGCCGATGCGCAGAAGCTCTTCTGGTTTGTGGACGACCGGTTTCTCGGCAGCAGCCCGCCGGGAAAAGCCCTCCTGTGGCAGCCACGGCCCGGGCGCTATCAGGTGCGTGTCGTGGATGACCTCGGCCGCGCGGACGGCGTGACCATTCAGGTTGATCTGCTGCCTCAGCCGGATCGGGGGGAAACCGAATCCACATAACATCAGGTGATTCACTGTAGAAGGAGGTCCGGCCGGCAAAAGCGCCAAATTTAGCCAAATGTTCTGTATCTACACGTTTGAGTATTGCACAGGCGTGATCCAGAGGATTTACGTGGAGATCTGCAATATCGTCTGGTTCGCAGCCCGCCAGCAGTGCAACAGCGAGTTCCATGGCGAAGGTCACAGTACCTCGTACAGTTATAGTTTCTTCTGTCAAATTTTGAACTGGCGAGGGCATGCAACCCTGGGAACCACCCTATAGCCACCTGCGACCCGGCTGTTTAAGATCGTTGATGTGTGTAGCCATATTAAAGCACCAGATGGACAATTCCGATGAGACAACCAACAAACAATGCCATGAAGGTGAGGCCTGCAAAAATGTATGGCCACGGGCTAAAATGGGTGAAATCTCGTTGGCGGTTTTTGTCGCTTTGCACACCTACGGCAGCCGCTAAGACGCTAAGAAATATCTGCCACCAGTGCTGGACTGAATGCGACTGATCCTTGTGGTCTGCGTTAGTAATTTTTTGCTCATGATTCATAGCCACACCTCTGAAGAAAAAAGACAGATTCTCAAGTTCGAGAAGCCCGGTTGTCAGCTTTGTTCCTCTCAATGTGAGGATCGTCATAGTTGTAAAACGTATTCGCCTGCAGTCCCAGGAGATGGACGACTAAACTGATCTGCCACACAATGACAGCAAGCTTATTTACAATCGACTCAACACAGCCTGTGTAAACTCTGTCGTGCCGTGAGTACCACCTAAATCCCGCGTCGTGCGATCACCACATTTAATTGTATCGCGTAGAGCAGCCAACACATTGTCGGCCTTTTCAAACAAGCCAAGGTATTGCAACATTTGCACAGCAGCGAGAATCATTGAGCTGGGGTTGGCGATATTCTTTCCCGCAATGTCAGGGGCGCTCCCATGCACAGCTTCAAAGATCGCACAGTCCTTACCAATGTTGGCACCGGGCGCCATACCTAAGCCACCGACCAAGCCGGCGCAGAGATCAGAAATAATGTCGCCGAACAGATTGGTGGTGAGTATCACATCAAACTGCGCAGGGTTCATCACCAACTGCATGCAGGTGTTATCGACAATCATTTCCTGGGTTTCAATGGAGGGGTAAGCCTCCGCCACTTCCCGCGCCGTGCGTAAAAATAAACCGGATGTGGATTTTAAGATGTTGGCTTTATGGACGATGGTGACTTTCTTTCGGCCCTCTTTGCGCGCCAACTCATAGGCAAAAGAGGCTATGTTGCGCGCACCTTCACCCGTGATCCGGCTGGTCGCCTCGGCCACTTCCCCGTCGTCCGAAAGGCTTTGGCCGATACCTGAATACATACCTTGTGTATTTTCACGCACTGTAATGATGTCGACGTTCTGGTACCGAGCCGCAGTCCCTTCGAAAGATATTGCGGGGCGGACATTCGCATATAAGTTGAACATCTGCCGCAAGCTCACGTTCACTGACGTAAAACCTGTTCCAATCGGGGTTGTTATGGGGCCTTTCAACACGATTTTGTGCCGCTTAATAGCATTGATCGTCATCTCGGGAATCAGGCTTCCATAATTTTCCAGGGCGGTAATCCCTGCGTCCACAAAGACGTAGTTGTAGTCACGACTACAGCCCACTTTATCTAACACCTGAATAGCGGCATCCACAACGCTGGGGCCGATGCCGTCACCCTTGATAACCGTGATTGTGTGAGTCATAGCGATGCCTCCTGTAATGAACGCTTATGCTGGTACACGTGCTAACCGACGAAATAGTGAAACATAGGGTTCGTCGAAGGCTTCTTCCATTCTGGTAATACGCTTCTCAGCCTGTTGATAGCTGACGGAGGACGACTTACAGGCGAAGATAATGTGATTGCCGAACGCACATCGACAGACTTTGATTTCAGCAAAATAATCGTTAAGAAATTCGAGAAACGAAGAACTCTTCTCTGGAAGATGATCGCAGTTGATGACCAGCCATCCGGCTGAGGTAAGAATTCTTCGACACTCACGGTAAAATATCAGCTCGGTTTGA
>CAZEWY010000013.1:0-33912 GCA_964515945.1 uncultured Cellvibrionaceae bacterium | reverse complement strand
CTCAATCGCGCGCCTTGCCAGCAAAAATTCCTGTAAGCCAGAGGCCGCAGGGACTTGATCAGAGGTTCCCTAGAGCGCTCTCTTCAGAAGTTCCCCTGCCGGGCCTTCAAGGATACTTCCGGTAGTAAGCTGCCGGTACAAATCGAGATAGGACTGGGCTGACGTCTTCCAGGAAAAGTCGCGGGCCATGGCGGTTTTCCGCATGCGCGCCGTGACACTGTCCTTGGTCAGAACCGCCAGGGCGCGGTTGAGGCCAGCCATCATATCTTCCACCCGCGCTTCATCAAAAAGAAATCCCGTTGCTGTTCCGCCTTTCAAATTGTCCGGCGTTGCGTCGATTATGGTGTCCGCCAAGCCCCCGGTGTTATGGGCAACCGGCAGTGTGCCGTAGCGCTGGGCGTAGAGCTGGCTGAGCCCGCAGGGCTCGAAACGCGACGGCATGAGCTGCACATCAGCGGCAGCCGTCAGCCAGTGCGCCATCTTTTCGCTGACTTCGATAAGCGCTGCAACCTGATCCGACGTGTCCCGAGCCCACTGCCTGAATGCCTGTTCAAGTGGCTTTTCGCCAGAGCCGAGTACCACAAGCTGTATTGGCAGGTGTGCAAGCTCCTTGCGTGCAGCCAGTATGATGTCGGGTCCTTTCTGCTCGGCGAGGCGGCCAATGAAAATGACCAGAGGGCAATCGCGCACCGGCAAGCCGAGGTATTTCTGTAGCGCGAATTTATTGGCTCTTTTGCCAGACATTACATATTTTGCGTCGTAGCGTCGGCTGAGGTGCGGGTCCGTGTGCGGGTTCCACTCCTCCATATCAATGCCATTGACGATGCCAGTCACGCGCTCACGCTCTTCCATAATGACGCCTTCCAGACCGCAACCAAACTCAGCCGTGGCAATTTCCTCGGCATAACCCGAGCTTACCGCGTTGATAGCGTCTGAATATTTCAGTGCGGCTTTCATGAATGAAAACCTGCCATGGAACTCGAGGTGATCCTGGTGCCACCAGCTTGCGGGGAGCTTCAGATCATCGAACAACTGCCGCTCGAAGACGCCGTGGAAGGAAAAATTATGAATCGTAAACAGGGTTCGGGCACTTGCTTCGGCAGGCCTTTGTTGGCGTAGAAAGGCGGGTACCAGCCCCGTATGCCAGTCATGCAGATGCACAAGGTCTGGGCGCCAATGTTCAATACCCTGTGTCACCAATAGGGCTACCGCCTTGCTGAAACAACCAAAGCGCCAGCCGTTGTCGGAAAATTCAATGCCATTTTCATCCCGGTAGGGATCGCCGGGGCGATCAAACAGTTCCGGGCAGTCCAGCAGCAGCATACTTGGACCCTCGGGCGAGAGTTTTGCCTCGAAGACCTCAAACCGGTGCTGATAAACCTTTAGGCTGCCCCGAAAAGTACGGCCCTGCAACTGCGCCAGAGTGTGCTGGTAGGCGGGTAAACAAATTTTGACGTCGTGCCCCAGTTGGGCAAGAGTTCTTGAAAGCGAAGACACCATGTCGGCCAGACCACCCGTCTTGGCAAATCCATAATATTCAGAAGCTACTTGTAATAATTTCATCGCCGATTCTCTTTTTACACCTTGAATAAAAGTTTTGGCGCCCGTTGTTTCCGAAAACACCGTCTCAATGTCGGTGGTGGTTTTATATGAAAAAGTGATATAGCGCAAGTGCTGATAGCGCCAACTTACTATAAAAGGCGACTTGAACAAAAAATAAGAGATAAATTTCATTTCAGGCAAATCTTTTGCTTAGGAATGTTTCGCTTAAGTCTCCACGAGTGGCAAGAACCGACTGCCTGCTAGAAGGAAATTGCGCTCCCAAAGAATTTTCACAGGCCTGCAACGGCTTGGGTATGACCATTCCACAATCAGTCGAGTATCACTACAGAGGTTTAATAATGAAGAAACCTATGGATCCCAGAGACGTCAATCAAATCAATCGCGATACCCTGGCACTGGTAATGGCCGGCGGTAGAGGTGCGCGTTTGAAGCAGTTGACCTCAAGAAGAGCAAAACCCGCTGTTCACTTTGGCGGCAAATACCGAATCATTGATTTCACCTTGTCCAACTGCATCAACAGCGGTATCTGCCGCATTGGTGTGCTAACGCAATACAAGAGCCATTCCCTGATCCATCACTTGCAGGCGGGTTGGGGCTTCCTCCGCGGCCGCTTCGGCGAGTTTATGGAACTTTTGCCGGCGGATCAGAATTCGGGAAACGATCTTTGGTATCGTGGTACCGCTGATGCCGTTTATCAAAACCTGGATTTCATCCGTGTGCATCGCCCCAAACACGTGCTGATTCTGGCGGGTGATCACATCTACAAGCAGGACTACACCCACATGCTTCGGCAACACGTTCAGTCTGGGGCCAAGGTGACGGTGGCCTGTGTCGAGGCACCCATTGAAGAGGCGCGCCACTACGGAATCATGGAAGTCAACGAATCCATGGTAGTGCGGAATTTCGCGGAAAAGCCGATGAATCCCGTGCCCATGCCGGGCAATCCCGATGCCGTGCTCGCGAGCATGGGCATCTATATATTCGATGCGGAATTTCTGCTGGATCAGCTCGAAAAGGACGCCGCGCGAACAGATTCGTCTCACGATTTCGGCACTGACGTTATTCCCTCGATCATTGATAGCCAGGCGGTATTCGCCTACAGGTTCAGCGATTATCGCAACCCGAGCCAGCCGGGTTTCTGGCGGGACGTGGGCACGCTCGACGCCTACTGGAAGGCGAATATGGAGCTTCTGGATGTGGTTCCGGAATTCAATCTCTACGATGAGCGCTGGCCCATATGGACCTGCCAGGAGCAGGTGCCTCCGGCGAAATTTGTCTTCAACAACAATACATCTCGCGGCATGGCAGTGGACTCGCTAATCAGCGAGGGCTGCATAGTCTCTGGCGCCAAGATACAGCGCTCGGTGCTCTTTGTCAGTGCCCGTGTCGCCAACCGAAGTCTGGTAGAGGAGACGCTCCTGCTGCCAAGTGCATCGGTGGGGCGGGATTGCCGCATCCGACGGGCCATTATCGACGCTGGCTGCAAGGTTCCGGACGGCATGGTGATAGGTGAGAATCCGGAAGAGGACGATCGCTATTTCCACCGCACGGATAAGGGTATCACTTTAGTGACCCAGGAAATGCTGGAAGCGTTTGAAATGAGCCACAGGTTTATACACGGTCATTTTGTTCAGACGGCGACCCGTGTGTAATTTGGATCTTTAATGAATGGCAATTAGTTAAGCGGCTTCGTTCGCCGGGCCGCTTCGGGGTAGGGCTTTCCAAGACACGCCGTGAACCCATCCTTGGGGGCTCTGCGCCCGCATCCCTGCGGGCGACGGTCTTGGAAAGCCCTACCCCAAATCAGCCCTATTGATCTGGGTCCCGAGTGCGTGTGCAATGAAATGACATCTGATCACAAGAAAAAAACAAATGCGTTAACGGATAAAATATGACAGAGCTACAGGCGTCTCATGGGGATGCCGCAGTCAGGCGCGCCACTGAAAAGGCGCGGATCGTGATTGACAGGGTTTCACCCTGTGTCGATATGGGCCGCTATCCCGCCAAGAAGGTGATCGGTCAAGCGGCTAGAATTTGCGCCACCATTTTTATGGATGGCCACGACAAACTTGCCGCCAATGTTATCTGGAAAGATCCAGCCAGCGGCGATTGGCAGCGGCTTGCCATGATTCCTCTGGGCAATGATCTCTGGCAGGCGGAAATAATCCCACTCACAACCGGCCGGCATCTGTTCCGCATCGAGGCCTGGCTGGATACCTGGGACACTTATTGTCACGAGCTTCGCAAAAAACACGAAGCTGATGTACCGGTGACACTGGAATGTCACGAAGGTTTGTTGCTGTTGCAGACGGTCCTGACATCCTGTCAATCTGATCGGCGTCAAAAAAAAGAAGGTTATCCCGCTGTTGGTCGCATGGACGAAAAACACGCGGTGGCACTCATCGAAAAATCCATCTCGGCACTGGAATCCGGGCGCGCGCGGGAGGATGTCCGGGAGCAGGTTGCCCTGTTGTTGACACCGGATCTGGCGAGAGCGGTGGAGGCGATTGAGGAACGAAAATTCCTTACGCAGACCGAGCAGGTTTTTGAAATCGACGTTGAAAGAACGGCTGCGAATTATGCGAGTTGGTATGAACTTTTTCCCCGGTCGTTGACCCATTCATCACAATCTCACGGTACCTTCGATGATGTCATCGGGCGGCTTCCCGCTATTCAGGCGATGGGTTTTGATGTGCTTTACCTGCCGCCTATTCACCCGATTGGTGAGAGCAACCGCAAGGGCCGCAACAATAATGTCATTGCCTCCCCGGGAGATCCCGGCAGTCCCTATGCCATTGGCAGCCCGGAAGGTGGCCACGACACTGCGTACAGCAAGCTTGGTGGCATTGAAGGCTTCCGCCGTCTGATCACGGCGGCCGGTGATTACGGGATCGAAATTGCGCTGGATTTTGCCATTCAGTGTTCGCCGGATCACCCCTGGCTCAAGCAGCACCCCGGCTGGTTTTCCTGGCGCCCGGATGGCTCGCTGCGCTATGCGGAAAACCCTCCCAAGAAATATCAGGACATCGTCAATGTGGATTTTTACGGGGACCAAGCCATACCCTCACTTTGGTTGGCCCTGCGCGATACGGTGTTGTACTGGATTTCCGAAGGCGTCAAAATTTTTCGTGTGGACAATCCCCACACCAAGCCTCTGCCCTTCTGGGAATGGCTGATTGCCGATGTGCGCGATCGACACCCCGATGTGATCTTTCTATCGGAAGCCTTTACGCGCCCGGCGATGATGTATCACCTGGCAAAGATTGGCTTCTCGCAAAGTTATACCTATTTTATTTGGCGGCATACACGACGGGAATTCACGGATTATCTAACGGAATTGTCGGCCACTGAAGTCGCGGATTACTATCGTCCCAACTTCTTTGTTAACACTCCGGATATCAATCCGTATTTCCTGCAAACGTCGGGCAGACCCGGCTTTCTGATTCGCGCGGCACTCGCCGCAACACTGTCCGGGCTTTGGGGTGTTTACAGTGGATTCGAACTCTGCGAATCGGCCGCCTTGCCAGGCAAGGAAGAATATCTGGACTCAGAGAAGTACGAAATCAAGCCGCGGGACCTGAACGCCCCTGGCAATATTGTCCACGAGATTTCCAGGCTCAACCATATCCGCCGTGAAAACCCGGCATTGCAGACCCATCTGAACATCAATTTTTACGACGCGGGTAACGATCAGATTCTCTATTTTGGAAAGTTTGATCGAATTCAAAAAAATTATCTTCTCGTCGCCATCAGCCTGGACCCTCATACAGGGCAGGACGCCTGGTTGGAACTGCCCAGGTCGGATCTCGGTGTGGCCCGCACGGCAGTGGTGGTGGACGAGCTGATGCGCGATATCACTCTGAGCTGGAGTGGGCGTCAACACTGGTATTTCAACCCGAATGAATTGCCCTTTGCCATCTGGCGAATTCGACTGAGCGAGGTTTAATGGTGCAACAGGCAAGCCGACAAGTGCCGATATCCGATCAGCATCTGGTACAGCAGGCGTCATTCATGACGGATACAACCTGGTACAAGGATGCCATCATCTACCAGCTTCACGTGAAGTCATTTTTCGATTCGAATAATGACGGCATCGGCGACCTGCAGGGCCTTATTCAGAAACTGGATTATATTTCCACCCTCGGTGTGAATACCATCTGGCTTTTGCCTTTCTATCCCAGTCCCCTGCGCGATGACGGCTACGACATTGCCGAGTATTACGACGTTCATCCGGATTACGGCACCATTGATGACCTTAAGCAGCTTATCGGTGAAGCTCATGCGCGGGGCTTGCGTGTCATAACAGAGCTGGTCATTAACCACACGTCGGATCAGCACCCCTGGTTCCAGAGAGCGCGCAAGGCGCCGCCGGGTTCGCCGGAACGGAATTATTACGTCTGGTCCGACAATGACCAGCGATACTCCGAAACGCGCATTATTTTTCTGGACACGGAAAAATCCAACTGGGCCTGGGATACGGAAGCCCAGGCTTATTACTGGCACAGGTTTTACTCCCATCAGCCGGATCTGAATTTCGACAATCCCGAAGTTGTTCAGGCGGTGCTGGATGTTATGAATTATTGGCTGGAACTGGGCGTTGATGGTTTGCGTCTGGATGCCGTGCCCTATCTGGTGGAGCGCGAGGGCACCAATAATGAAAACCTGCCCGAGACCCACGAGGTTCTGAAAAGAATCAGGGCCGAAGTGGATGCCCATTATCCGGACCGGCTCCTGCTCGCTGAAGCCAATCAGTGGCCCGAGGATACCCAGGAATATTTCGGCCAGGGTGACGAATGTCATATGGCTTTTCATTTTCCCCTGATGCCGCGTATGTACATGGCCCTGGCCCAGGAAGATCGCTTCCCCATTACCGATATTCTTCGGCAAACGCCGGAGGTGCCTGAAAACTGCCAATGGGCAATATTCCTGCGCAACCACGATGAGCTTACCCTGGAAATGGTGACCGACCGGGAGCGCGATTATCTCTGGGATCAGTACGCCTCCGATACCCGTTCACGCCTCAACCTTGGCATACGCCGGCGACTGGCGCCGCTGATGCAGAGGGACAGACGGCGCATAGAAATGCTGCATTCACTGCTGCTGTCCATGCGCGGGACACCCATCATCTATTACGGTGATGAAATCTGCATGGGCGACAACGTCTTTCTTGGTGATCGCGATGGCGTGCGTACACCCATGCAATGGTCGCCGGATCGCAATGGCGGCTTTTCAAAAGCCGATCCCGCGCGGCTGATGTTGCCACCCATCATGGACCCGGTCTACGGATACAGCGCCACCAATGTGGAGGCGCAGAGTCGCGACCCGCATTCGTTTCTGAACTGGATGCACCTGATGCTGGAAATCCGCAAACAGTATCGTGCATTCGGTCGGGGCACTTTTAAAAGCCTCTATCCCAGTAATCGACGGGTACTGGCCTATGTGCGGGAATATTCCCCGCCCGAAGGTCAGGAGGGGCGATCCGAAACCATTCTCTGCCTGGCGAATCTGTCCCGTTCGGCGCAAGCGGTTGAACTGGATATTTCCCAGTACGCCGGCAGTGTGCCGCTGGAAATGACTGGCGGCAGCCTGTTCCCTCCGATTGGCGAGTTGCCTTATCTGCTGACATTGCCACCATACGGGTTCTACTGGTTTCTGATTGCCCGGGATACCGAGGTTCCGGACTGGTATTCGCCACCGCCGGAACCCATGCCCGAATACCTGACCCTCGTCTTGCGGCGGGATATCAGTGAAATTACTCAGCAGCCCATACGCGGCACCCTCGAAAACGAAATTCTGCCGGCCTATCTTGCCAAGCGACGCTGGTTCGCTGGCAAGTCCGCCAGCCTTAACGGCGTGCGCTTGCACAACGCGGTGGCCCTGCCATCACCCCAAGCCGCGGAAGGGGAAACCCTGATTCAGCCAACGACAGTTCAGCCGACCATTATGCTGATCGAAGTGGAAGCGTTGGTGGGCTCGGAGCCCCAGCGTTATCAGATTCCACTGACGGCTTTTTACGAAGACAAGCCCGTGCCCAGCCTGGCGCATCAACTGGCGCTTGCCCGGGTGCGGCGTAAGCAGCGCGTGGGTGAACTCACCGATGCCGTTTCCTCCGATGCCCTGGCCAAACGTTTTATCCAGCTGATGGCACAACAGGTCAGTAACGGAAAAGAACCACATACCCAGCCGGGGGAATTGGTATTCGAACCCGCCGACGGATTTTCATCGGTGAATTTCAATGCCGAGGACATTGAAATACGGGCACTGGCCGTGGAGCAATCCAACAGCTCTGTCATTATCGGTGAACAGGCGATCCTGAAAATCCTGCGCCGGCTTTTCCCGGGCAAGCATCCGGAAGTGGAAATGAGCCGGGCATTGACCGAGGGTGGATTTACCAACACCGGGCCTCTGCTCGGCCATGTGTACCGCGTCGATGACAATGGCGAGCCGCAGGTGCTGGCAGTCCTTCAGGGTTATATCCCCAGTCAGGGTGACGGCTGGGAGTGGATTCTGAGTCAGCTCGACCGCTTCCATATAGAAACCGCATCCATGGAATCCATGGATGCGGAGAATCTGATTTCCGATATCAGCAGCTTCGATGACAATGATGCGCTGATCGAATTTCAGCACTTCGCACGGGCTATCGGTCGGCGGCTGGGAGAAATGCACCAGGTACTGGCAGACGCGCGGGGCGAGGAATTTGTGCCGCAACGGGTTGATGCGCAGATGTGCCAGCGTTGGACCGATGCCATCGCCAGCGAGGTGCGTGGTGCACTGCAACAATTATCACAGACAGCAACTCCATTAAATGGTGACGATGCCGATCTGGTGCAGCAGCTTCTCGGGCTGCGTGAAGACATTCTGGAGCGTATAAATGTACTGGCGGACCAGGGGCAGGGATCGCTGATTTTCCGCATCCATGGCGATCTTCACTTGGGGCAGGTTCTTGTCTCCCAGAATGACGCTTACTTTATCGACTTTGAGGGTGAGCCGTCCCGCCCGCTGACCGAACGCTGTGCCAAGGGCAGCCCGTTCCGTGACGTGGCCGGTATTCTGCGTTCGTTTGACTATGTCACGGAAGTGGCGTCACTGCACAGCACGGTTCTGGAAAGTGAAAAGGCTCAGGCGAATTACCGAACACTGTTGCAGCGTTTCAAGCAGTCGGCGACAGATTCATTTTTACTGGCGTATCAGCAGGCATCCAGGGAGCTGGATCACCAGTGGCGAAGTCAGACCAGCCAACAGGCCTTGATTCTGTTGTTCATGCTGGAAAAAGCCGCTTACGAAATTTCCTATGAAGCCGCCAACCGTCCGGACTGGGTGAAGGTGCCGCTGCGGGGATTCGCCGACATAGTCGCCAGCATGGGCATCACCCTGCGGCAGACCAAGATATGAACAGATTTTTCCGGGAACAAAAATGGGGCCGGAAACTAATGGTACTTACTTAAGGTGGTTTCGTTCACCGGTCCGCTTCGGGGTAGGGCTTTCTGGAAACGCCGTGAACCCATCCATGGGGGCTCCCCCACGAGGTCCCTCTCGTGAGGGTTCCAGAAAGCCCCACCCAGAATCGGCCCTAAGCTGGATCTGGGCCTTAAATAAGTGCCATTCTGGTCGGAAACGAATATGAGAGGAAGTCACTGATGGTCCAATCGACGACGTTGTATCAGATGGGCACCAATGAATCCCAGTTGCGGGCACTGGAAGAGGGCACTCTGGGCAATCCATTCGCTGTCCTGGGGCCTCACGCGTCCGGGAAACAGACGCGGGTCACCAGTATTCAGCCCGGTGCGCTCAAGGTGGAGGTGGTGTCCCGCAAAAATGGCCAGGTTCTGACAAATCTGCAGCCGGTTCGGGAGGGCTCGGGCATCTGGACGGGAACCATTGCCGGGGGCGAAGCCTATCGCCTTCGCATTCAATGGCCCGACGCCATACAGGAGACGGAGGACCCTTACGCATTCGGTCCCCTGCTTGGCGATGTCGACATACACCTGTTGGCCGAGGGCAAGCATTATCAGCTCAATCGTTGCCTCGGAGCTCACGCCATGGTCATCAATGGCTGCGCCGGTGTCCGCTTTGCCGTTTGGGCGCCCAACGCGCGCCGCGTTTCCGTGGTGGGTGATTTCAATCACTGGAATGGCCTCCAGCACCCCATGCGTCCACGGGAATCCTGTGGAATCTGGGAGTTGTTCATTCCCGGAGTCAAGGTGGGCAGCTACTACAAATACGAAATTCTGGGGGAGCAGGGCATGCTGCCCTTGAAGGCGGATCCAGTTGGCTGGCAGTGTGAAGCGCCGCCGGGTAACGCGTCCATTGTCGCGGATCCGGAACCCTTGCAGTGGCGGGATGATCATTGGATGTCCCTTCGCGCCGAGCGCCAGTCCCACCACGCGCCCATCAGTATTTATGAGCTTCACGGCCTGTCCTGGCGCCGCCTCGATCAGGAAGATCATCGTCCGTTGAACTGGGATGAGTTGGGTGATGAATTGATTCCATACGTAACCCGTCTCGGCTTTACCCATATCGAACTTTTGCCGATTACCGCCCATCCCTTTCGCGGCTCCTGGGGCTACCAGCCCATCGGCCTGTTTGCGCCCTACGCCGAGGCGGGCGACCCCAAGGCCTTCGCACGTTTTATTGATCGCTGCCACCAGGCGGACATAGGCGTAATCATCGATTGGGTGCCCGCCCATTTTCCCACGGATCCACATGGGCTGATGCGCTTCGATGGCACGGCACTCTATGAACATGAAGATGTTCGCGAAGGTTTCCATCAGGACTGGAACACCCTCATCTACAACATGGGCCGCACCGAAGTGCACGAACTCCTGATTGCCAGCGCGCTCCACTGGCTGGAGGTTTATCACATCGATGGCCTCAGGGTCGACGCCGTTGCCTCCATGCTCTACCGGGATTATTCCCGTGAAGAGGGCGAGTGGATTCCCAACCGTTACGGTGGCCGGGAAAACCTGGAGTCCATTGATTTCATTCGCCACCTGAACGCCATCGTTGCTCATCGTTGCCCAGGGGCCATGGTTATAGCGGAGGAATCCACGGCCTGGCCGGGCGTTTCCCACCCCATTGAGGAGGGCGGTCTGGGCTTTTCCTTCAAGTGGAACATGGGGTGGATGAACGATTCCCTGAGCTATATTCGGCACGATCCGGTTCACCGCGCCTGGCATCACGATGAAATTACCTTCGGGCTCCATTACGCCTTTTCGGAACGATTCGTGCTGCCCCTGTCCCACGACGAGGTGGTGCATGGCAAGGGCTCCATGCTCGGCAAAATGCCCGGCGACCGCTGGCAGAAGTTTGCCAATCTGCGCAGCTATTACGGCTTTATGTGGGCGCACCCCGGTAAAAAACTACTATTCATGGGCGGAGAAATTGCTCAGGTCTCGGAATGGAATCACGATGCCCAGGTGGACTGGCCGCTGCTCGACGATCCTTTGCACAGCGGTGTACAACTTCTGATTAGCGACCTTAATGCACTCTACCGGCAGGCTCCGGCCCTGCATCTGGCGGACTGTGACAGCACCGGCTTCACCTGGCTGATAGGTGATGACAAAACCAACAGCATCTTCACTTTTTACCGCAGTGGCCTGGAGGAATCCACGCCGCCGGTGCTGGTGATCTGCAACTTCACACCGGTGCCGCATCAGGCTTATAAGGTCGGTGCGCCACGTCTTGGCTTCTGGCGGGAAGCGCTTAACACCGATGCGGCCTGCTATGGCGGCTCCAACATGGGTAATCGTGGCGGACTCAGATCGATTGCCAGCCCCAGCCATGGGCAACCCTTTTCGTTGGAAGTGACAGTGCCTCCATTGGCAACCGTGTTCCTGGTTTTTGATGAACATTCTTGAGAAAAAAAGCTGATGTAAAAAACGTAATGTAAAAAGGTAGTAGCGAATGACAGATTTTCCCGATCGACTCCTGGAATCCAGTTCGAGCTTGCTCGGCGCTCACTGGGATGGACGCGGCACCCATTTTTCCGTGTTCGCCGAAGACGCGGAAAAAGTGGAACTCTGTATTTTTGATCAGTCGGGTCGTCACCAGATCGCGGTACTGTCAATGCCGGATTGCTGTCACGGCGTGTGGAGTGGCTATCTGCCCAATGCGCAGCCCGGCACCCAATATGGCTATCGCGTCTATGGCCCCTATGAACCCAGGCAGGGTCACAGATTCAATCATCACAAGCTCTTATTGGATCCTTATGCCCGTCTGACCGCTGGCATGATCCGCTGGCACGACTCCCTGTTTGGCTACCATTTGGGTTCCACCAAAGGCGACCTGTCATTTGATCGACGGGACAGTGCCGCTTATATGCCCAAGGCGGTGGTGACCGATAATTTCTTTGACTGGGAAGACGACCGCCGGCCGAGGATTCCCTGGTCGGAGACTGTGATCTACGAACTGCATCTGCGCGGCTTTACCCAACTGCGCCAGGATTTGCCCGAGCATGATCGCGGCACCTTCGGGGCACTGGGGCACCCGTCCACCATTGAATATCTCAAACGCCTCGGCATTACATCCGTCGAACTGCTGCCCACCCATCTGTTCCTGCGGGACAGAAACCTGCTCGATAAACAACTGACCAACTACTGGGGTTACAACACCCTTGGTTTTTTTGCACCGGATATGGCCTATCTTTCCGACAATACACTCGGCCAGATGAAATGGGCCATAAAGCAGCTTCACGCGGCCGGGATCGAGGTTATTCTGGACGTTGTCTACAACCACACCTGTGAGGGCAATGAACAGGGCCCAACGCTGTCCTGGCGAGGATTCGGCAACGCTTCCTACTATCGGTTGCTGCCGGATGATCCGCGCTTTCACATCAATGACACCGGTTGCGGCAACACGGTCAATATGTCTCACCGCCGCGTCATTCAGATGGTACTGGATTCCCTTCGCTACTGGGTTCAGGAATTCCATGTGGATGGCTTCCGCTTTGACCTCTGCGCGACCCTTGGCCGGGAAGAGCAGGGCTTTGATACGGGCAGCGGGTTTTTTGATGCGCTGATGCAGGACCCGCTGCTTGCCACCGTCAAGCTGATTGCCGAACCCTGGGATATAGGTCCCGGTGGGCATCAGGTGGGCAATCATCCGGCGGGGTTTGCAGAATGGAATGATTATTTTCGGGACGATGTTCGCCGTTTCTGGCGGGGCGATCCCAATGCGCGAGTTGCCTTGCCCGCCCGTTTACAGGGCTCCGCGGATATTTTTGATCACGGTCAAAGGCGACCCTGGGCAGGTGTTAATTTCGTCACGGCTCACGATGGTTTTACGCTCCAGGATCTGGTGTCCTACAACAAGAAACACAATGACGCCAATGGCGAAAACAATCAGGACGGAACCGACAACAACCTCAGTTTCAACTGGGGCGAGGAGGGGCCGTCATCCGACGATAACATCAATAAACTGCGTGAAGCGGCCAAGCGCAACATACTCACCACACTTTTGTGTTCTCACGGAACACCCATGCTCCTGGCCGGCGACGAGTTCGGCCAGACCATGGGCGGCAATAACAATGCCTATTGCCAGGACAATGAAATTTCCTGGCTGAATTGGAAACTGCTCGATACCCCCGCCGGCCGGCAGCTTCACGAATTCACCGCCCATCTCATTGCGCTGCGAAAATCAACGCCGCTGTTGCAGGGCCATTATTTCCAGCATGCCAATATTGAAATAGCGCCGGGTGTACCGGACGTCTTCTGGTTCGACGACAAGGGTGTGGAGTTGCACGGAAAGGCCTGGCACAAAGGCGGTCGCCATCTGGGCATGCAGCGTTGCGCCAAGCAGGATGGTGGCTTTGTCGATTTTACGCTGCTACTGGTTAATGCCGATGAATGCAATTACCAATATCGCCTGCCTATCGAGCAACTGGGCTACGAAGTCCATCTGAATACGGCGGATGAGGACAATCAGCCACAACGAATCGACGGTGGCAAGCTGCTGTTGCATGCCAGAAGTTGCATGATTCTCACCAGCCGCATTCATATTGATGAACTCAACAATCTCATTGAAAACAAGCTTGTTGAAAAAAGCCGGCAGGAAAACGCGCTTGCTGATGAATCCGGCACTGGCGACACTGAGAAAACCGAGGTTTCGGATACCGAGCTGGCATCTGCGGTGGAAAATCATTAATGGCAGGCTTTGCCCAACGACTGACACTGGGGGCGCAGCTACTCGATCAACAGCACACGCATTTCAGCATTTGGGCACCGGACGCCGATCGTGTGACGCTTGATATCGTTGGACGCCAGTCTCTACCCATGGAACGCAATTCCGAAGGTATACACAGCTGCACGGCGCCGTGCGGCGCTGGTACCCTGTACCAATATCGTATTGGCGCTGATCTGCGGGTACCCGACCCGGCATCGCGCATGCAACAGGAAGACGTACAGGGCCCCAGCGTGGTGGTCGACCCTCTCGCTTATGAATGGCGGGAACACCAGTGGCGCGGACGCCCCTGGCACGAAATGGTGATCTATGAAGTTCACGTGGGCTGCCTCGGTGGATTTGCCGCACTGGAGACACAGTTGCAGCGGCTGGCGGAGGTGGGTATCACGGCCATCGAACTCATGCCGGTCGCGGACTTTGCCGGTGAACGCAATTGGGGTTACGACGGCGTTCTGCCGTTTGCACCGGATCGCGCCTATGGTACGCCGGCTGAATTGAAGCAGCTCATCGATTCGGCACACAGCCACGGCCTGTGCATTTACCTGGATGTTGTCTATAACCATTTCGGCCCCGAAGGCAATTATCTGCACGAATATGCATCGCCGTTTTTTTCCCGGGCTTCATCTCCCTGGGGGGCGGCCATCGATTTCAGTCATCCGCGAGTGCGCGAATTTTTTACGGAAAATGCGCTTTACTGGTTGATGGAATACCGTTTCGATGGCCTGAGGTTCGACGCCGTACACGCCATCTCCGACCCCGGCTGGCTCGATGAAATGGCGGCGCGGGTAAGAGCCACAGTGGAGCCTGGGCGCCAGGTTCACCTGATGCTGGAAAATGAGCGCAATCGCAGCGCGCACCTCGAAGGTGACTTCGACGCCCAGTGGAACGACGACATCCACAATTGCGTGCATGTTCTGCTGACCGGTGAGCACGAGGGCTACTATCAGAATTACCGCGCGGCACCCACCGATCAATTGGCCAGGGCCCTGGCCGAAGGTTTTGTCTATCAGGGAGAAGCCTCGCCCAGTCACAACAACCGGCCGCGCGGTACCCCCAGCGGCCATTTGCCGCCACACAAGTTTATCTTTTTTCTGCAAAACCATGATCAGGTTGGCAATCGCGCCTTTGGTGAACGCCTGACCAGCCTGGTGAAAGCGGACGCGCTGCGTGCCGCTATCACCCTACAGCTGCTGAGCCCCCAGATTCCCCTCTTGTTCATGGGGGAGGAACGCGGCCTGAAGACTCCGTTTCTGTTCTTTACGGATTTTTACGGCGAACTGGCGGACGCGGTGCGCAAGGGCCGCCGTGCGGAATTCAAGGCCTTCAGTCACTTTGCCGATGCGTCCGCACAGGCGACCATACCCGACCCTAACAGCCCCGAAACCTTCGCCCGTTCCCGGGAGCAACTCGCCGGCCCCAGTCATGGCGAGCAGGAGATCTGGGAAGCCTTTTATCGGCAATTGTTGCAACTCCGCCAGCGCCACATAGTCCCAAATTTGCCCCGGACCAAAGCCATGGGAGCCGTCGCCGTGGGCAACGCCTGTGTGCTCGCGACCTGGGCATTGACTAATGGATTGACGGATGGGTTGACGGATGAATTGATATTGCACCTTATCGTCAATCTGGGCGATGGGGATTATAAAACTGAAAATGTGCCCGGCGAACTCCTTTTCGAGAGCCGTTCGGGTGCGGGAAAATCGGCCGCGAGGGGACAGGCCCTGGCCGTGTCCACCAGTGCCTTTATCGAAACCTTGGCAGGCACTGGCGCGCTGCAAAGTGAAAGCCTTCACAGGGAAATTCCAGCAGGAGAAAAAATTCATGATGTTGAGTGACGATGGGGACCTGCTCTATCAATTGGCCCAGGCCGCGGGAGTTTCTTCCCAGTGGCACGATCATCGTGGTGAAGACAAGTGCGTGTCCCCCGAGGTTTTACAAGCCGTGTTGAACTCCCTCGACCTGCCGGCGGCAACACCGGGGCAGTGTCGGGAAAGTCTCGAACAGATAAGAATTGCCTCAGAGCAGGAAATCCCCTCGCTGACCACCGGCCGTAGCGGGCAGCGCCTGATATTGCCGCCGGCGTTGCAGCGGGCTCTTGCCGATCAACAAAAGGTTGAGCTCAATCAGGATTCACGACACGAGCAGGGGTACAGTCAAGAGTGTAGCCGCGAGTCGCGGGCACTGACATTGGATGTCGAACGTTCGCCCGGGGGCGAACTCTGCCTGCCGGCCATTGAAACACCGGGATACTACACGCTGGACGCGGGTAATATCCATGCGTGTCTGGCCATTGCGCCATCCCACTGCACCCGCGTCAGTGACCTCACCGGCAGGACGCACAACTTTGGCGTGTCCGCACAGATTTATTCCTTGCGAAGTGCCGGTGACGGCGGCATCGGCAGCTATACGGCCCTGAAGAATCTCGCCTGCACCTGCGGCAAGGCCGGTGCCCAAGCCCTGGCGATAAGCCCGGTGCATGCGCTTTTCTCTGCCGACGAAACCCGCTACAGCCCTTACGCTCCCTCGAGCCGTCTTTTCCTCAATGTTTTTTATATTGATCCCGCCGCGGTTCTCGGCGGGGATGTAGTAAACGCCTGCATTGACGAACTGGCATTGCAGAGCGAGCTCATCAAGCTCGAACATGAACCCCTTATCGACTGGCCCCATGCCACCCGTGCGAAGCTGGCTTTGCTGCGTTGCATGTGGACCAGCCTCAAGCGGGAACTCATGGCGGGGGAGGGCATGTTAGGCCGCGATTTCACGACCTTTCGCACTGCCAGTGGTGAAGCGCTGCAGAAACATGCGATTTTTGAAACGCTCCATGCCTGGCAATTCCAGGCCAATCCGGCCCACTGGCACTGGCGGAACTGGCCGGCGGCTTTCCAGAATCCGGAAAGCCCGGCGGTCGCGAGATTCGCGACAGAGCATCGCGACGCGGTTGGCTTCCATGGTTTTCTGCAATGGCTGGCAGCCAAGGGTCTCGCCGACGCACAAAGCGCCGGCCGTGAGGCGGGGCTCGATATAGGTCTGATCGCCGATCTCGCCATAGGCACAGACAGCGGTGGCAGCCATGCCTGGAGCCGACAGGCGGAAATGCTCAACGGCGTCTCCGTCGGCGCGCCGCCGGACATGTTGAGTCACCGCGGTCAGAATTGGGGCCTGACAAGCTTTTCGCCGCGCGCACTCAAGGCTCATGATTACCGACCGTTTCTGGAAATGCTGCGCGCCTCTCTGCGCCATGCCGGTGGGTTGCGCATCGACCATGTGCTCGGCCTGCGCCGCCTGTGGCTGGTACCCGAGGGCGCGGAACCTTATCAGGGCGCGTACCTGAGTTTCCCCCAGACAGACCTGCTGAACCTGATTGCGCTGGAATCCTGGCGGCACAGGGCCATAGTGGTGGGCGAGGATCTCGGTACCGTACCCACCGGCTTTCGCGAGGAAATTTCGGAAGTGGGCCTGTTGGGTATGCAGGTTTTGTGGTTCGAAAAGGACAATGGTCTTTACGTGGATCCCGCGCGCTGGCGTACCCAGGCCATGGCGACCACAACCACTCACGACCTGCCCACGGTTGCAGGTTGGTGGAGCGGCACCGATATCCATTGGAATGAAAAACTGAATCGCTTTCCCGAAGGCCACAAGGCGGAGGATGAATGGAGCGAGCGCGCGCGACAGCGGGAAATAATATGGGCGGCATTCCGGCATGCCGGCGTGGCGGGAGAAACGCCACCGGCACCAGACGAGCCCCAGGCCGCGGTCGATAGTGCCGTCGCCTTTATCGCAAAATCCCGCTCCCCCCTGGCCCTGGTGCCCCTGGAAGATATTTGCGGACTCAGTGAACAGCCGAATCTGCCGGGGACCATCGAGGAACACCCCAACTGGCGCCGTCGACTGACAATGCCAGCGGAAGATTTGTTGAAGGAACCCGATGCCGTCGCACGCCTGTCGCTGCTGCGCTGCAGAACCGACCCCGACTGCTTCGAGGAACATCTTTCCTAGGGCCTGTTCACACCAATTCGGTTGTCGTGGTGTGCAGGCCCCAAGGGCAATTTCAGGAGTGAATACAGGACATTCGAGTGAGCAATATTCCCCGGGCAACACTGCGACTCCAGTTGCACAAGGACTTTGATTTTCAGGATGCCCTGGCCCAGGTGGATTATTTTTCGGCGCTGGGTATCAGTCACCTCTACCTCAGCCCGATCCATACGGCCCGGCCAGGTTCGACTCACGGCTACGATGTGGTCGACTACAGCAGCGTCAATCCGGAACTCGGTGGAGAAGAGGGGCTGCGACGTCTGGTGAATGCCCTGCGCGAACGGGATATGGGCGTAATCGTCGATCTGGTGCCCAATCATATGGCCATCGGCGGCCATGAAAACAAGGTCTGGCTGGATCTGCTCGAGTGGGGCATGCAGAGCCGCTACGCCCATTTTTTTGACATTGACTGGGATGTGCCGGATCCCGCTCTGCACCATCGCGTGCACGCGCCTTTTCTCGGGAAACCCTACGGCGAGGCGTTGGCCGATGGCGAGCTCAAACTGCACTTCGACAAAAACACCGGCCGCATCTACCTGGGCTACTTCGATCATCACTTTCCCATAGCCCCCAAGGATTATGCCCGCATATTGCGCTCGGAAGTACCGGGGGTTGTGGAGCCCTCAGCGGGTGTAGAGCCTTCAGCGGGTGTAGAGCCCTCAGCGGGTATAGAGCCCTCAGCGGGTATAGAGCTATTTCGCGGGGTCGGCAGCTTGCGCAACCGGAGCGAACACAGATTCGAGCTGGCGAGGGAAAGCCTGCGCAGGGCGGCCGAGAATCCACGGATAGCCCTCGCCATTGAAAACTGTCTCAACGAATTCAATTCTGAAACCGATGCCGGGCGAGTCCGCCTTCATCAGTTGCTTGAACGTCAGCACTACCGTCTCGCCTGGTGGCAGACGGCGGCGGACGAAATCAATTGGCGACGCTTTTTCGACGTCATTGAGCTGGCGGGTCTGCGTGTCCAGGATCTGACGACTTTTGAAATCGTCCACGCCAACACCTTTCGGCTTTATCAGGAAGGACTGATCGATGGCGTGCGCGTGGATCACGTCGATGGCATAGCCGACCCGCGCACCTATTGCCGCCGATTGAGACGCGCACTGACCAAGCTCAATCATTTGCGCCCGGCCGAGGCGCCCAAAGGCGTACCTTATATTTATGTGGAAAAAATCCTCGCCCCCGGTGAACAACTGAGCAAGGAATGGCAGGTCGATGGCGATACCGGTTATTCGTTTATGAACGATGTCGGTGCCTTGCTGCACCACCCGGCCGGCGAGCAGCCGCTGATGAGCGCCTGGACACATCTGACCGGCCGCCCTGGGGATTTCGAGGTGGAAGAAAAGCGGGCGCGGCGGCGCACGGTGCAGACCATGCTCGCCGCCGACTTCAATGGCTGTGCCCATGCGCTCCACAAAATTGCACGCAGTCACCCGGCGACCCGGGATTTCACCCTCCTGGCGATTCGGCGGGTTTTAACAGAAATCCTGATTGAATTTCCCGTCTACCGAACCTACGTGGATGCTCGCGGGCGCAGCAAGGCGGATTCCGACATTATGCGGGAAACTCTGGAGGCCGCTCGCAGGCGCTGCCAGCCCTCGGATCGCCCGCTGATCGACAAGATCGATCTCTGGCTCGGCGGTGAAGCCCCCTTGAATGTCAAACCGGCTTCCGCGCGTCAGGCCCGGCTTCAGGCCATAGCGCGTTTTCAGCAGCTGAGTTCGCCGGTGGCCGCCAAATCCGTGGAGGACACGGCCTTCTACCGGCACGGCCCGCTGCTGTCACGCAATGAAGTGGGATCCACGCCATCCCAGTTTTATTTAACGGGTGAAGAATTTCACGCCCGTTACAGAAGGCGATTACAGCGATACCCCCAGGCCATGCTCTGTACCGCAACACACGATCACAAGCGCGGTGAGGATGTGCGCGCGCGTCTCGCGGTATTCAGCGAGATTCCCGATGACTGGCTGAATCAGGTGGAAGCCTGGCGAGAGCAAAATGATTCGCTGAAAAGCCATTCATCGAACGGGCATAAGGTCGGACCGGATGCCGCGGACGAATATATGCTGTATCAAATGCTGGTCGGTGCCTGGCCACTGAATTGCCGCGACGCGGGGACGGTGGAGCGCTTCCGCGAGCGGGTGGCCCAGTGGCAGGAAAAAGCTGTACGCGAGGCCAAACGCAACTCCAACTGGATAGAGCCCAATGTCGACTATGAACGTCAGTGCGAGGAATTCCTGCGCAACTTGCTGAGCTCCGGAACCTTTGTCGAACAGTTGCGGGAGTTCGTTATGAAAATCGCGCCGGCCGGTGCCATAAACAGCTTGGCGCAATTGCTGATCAAGATGTCGGCCCCGGGGATGCCCGATTTCTACCAGGGTTGCGAACTTTGGGATTTTTCATTTGTGGATCCCGATAATCGCCGCCCCGTCGACTACGAACTGAGACACCGCGCCCTGGCGTCGGAGGCTGATCTCAATACGCTGATGGACAACTGGCGCAATGGCCACATCAAGCAGCGCCTTATTATCCGCGCACTCGAGGCTCGCAGGATTTTGCCTCAGGTATTCAGTCACGGGCGTTACCTGCCACTGAAAGCCGAGGGATCCCTGCGCGAACATCTTTTCTGCTTTGCGCGGGAGTTTGACGATCATGTAGTGATCCTTGCCACGACACGATTCGCCGCGACACTGACAGACCCCCATAAGCCCCTTGTCGATCCGCAACGGTGGCGGGATACGCACATCCTTTTACCGAAACGCTGGCACAACAAGCGCTGGCGCAATCTACTGGACGGACGGGAAGGCCTGCAACATCGGCTGGGAGCCAGCTGGTTGTTTGAGACTTTGCCAGTGGCACTGTTGATGGCATAGCAGACCGGATTAAACGAACTTTCGCTTGGGGATTCAGTCGAGTATCTATTGAGGATCGATCAATGGACGACCAGGTGAAAGGATCCATAATGAAAGCTGCCATATTCCTGTTTGCTCTTGCGGTCACCGCCATGACGGGCTGTTACAGCATTCTTCCTTCCGACGGCGGCGGACAAGCAGATTTTTCACCACCGCGCAGAGTAGACGCCGCGGATGTCGCCGTACCTGCCGGCTACACCGTCGAGGTTGTGGCCACGGGACTGACCTTTCCAACGGGCGTTGCCTTTGACGATGCCGGTGGTGTCTATGTCACCGAGTCCGGTTACGCCTATGGTGAGGTCTGGACACTACCGCGTCTGCTCAAGGTGAACCGTGACGGAGCGATACGGGAAATTGCCAGGGGCGGCCGCAACGGACCCTGGAATGGCGTGGCTTACGCCAATGGTTACTTCTATATCGCCGAAGGCGGCCAGCTCGAAGGTGGCAGAATTCTGCGGGTGGATCAGAATGGAAAAATCACCCGGCTCGTTGAAGATCTGCCGAGCAGGGGGGATCACCACACCAACGGTCCCGCGATTGGTGCCGACGGAAAAATCTACTTCGGCCAGGGAACAGCGACCAATGCCGGAGTGGTGGGGATGGATAATGCCCAGTTCGGATGGCTCAAACGTTTCCCCGAATTCCACGATATTCCCTGCGAGGACATCACCCTGACGGGGCATAATGTCGAAACCGACAATGTCCTCGGCAACAGCGAATCACAAGTCAAAACCGGTGCATTTTCGCCCTTCGGTACACCGACAGAAGCGGGGCAGCAACTCGAGGGCAAGCTTCCCTGTAGTGGTGCGATCATGGCCATCAATCCCGATGGCACGGACCTGGAACTCATCGCCTGGGGCTTTCGAAATCCCTTCGGACTGGCTTTCGCGGCGGAAGGTGACCTGTACGTCACCGACAACGCCTATGATGACCGGGGCAGCCGCCCCATCTGGGGAACCGGCGATTACCTGTGGCGTGTTGACAGGGGCCGCTGGCACGGCTGGCCGGATTTTTCGGCTGGCAAACGTCTCGACAGTGAACATTTCAAGCCACCCGGCAAATCGAAACCGACGCGTCTCTTGCAGGAAGCGCCAAACGACCCGCCGGAGCCCGTCGCAATCCTCGGCGTTCATGCTGCCGCAAACGGATTCGACTTTTCACGCTCTCCGGATTTCGGTCATGTTGGCGAGGCTTTTGTTGCGGAATTTGGCGACCAATCTCCCGATACCGGCAAATCCCTGCACCCGGTTGGCTTCCGTGTCGTTCGCGTGAACCTTGAGAGCGGGCATGTGGAGGACTTTGCCGTTAACAAATCGACCGAATATGGTCCCGCCAGTAAAACGGGAACGGCAGGTCTGGAGCGGCCCGTCGCCGTGCGTTTTGATCCGTCCGGCAAGAGTTTATATGTGGTCGATTTTGGCATCATGCTCATGACGGAAGCGGGCCCCGTGCCGCAAAAAGAAACGGGCGTTGTTTGGAAAATCAGTCGTCGTTAGAGGTGCGTAATGGCTAAGCGGAAGGGAATATTGATCGCCATCTTGATTGCCCTGATCTCCTTGGGATGCAGCCCTACCCGCGATGAACCTTTCGTGACCGAAATGAACATTACCGATGCCTCCGTTCAGCGGGGCAAGGTCGTTTTCGATGCCCACTGTTACAGTTGTCACTTGCAAGGGCAGGGCGGCATGGCTCCCGCCCTCAATAACAAGCCTCTTCCCAGGTTCTTGATCAGGTTTCAGGTGCGCCATGGGCTTGGCAGCATGCCCGCCTTTTCAGAAGAAAAAATATCGGATAGCCAGCTGGAAGACCTTGCGAACTATGTGTCGGCACTGCGACAGAAGACGCATTGATCGATATATTCGTTCGGCTATTGCCTTCACCCGCGAGGTTTATGGACATCGCTCCAGTTCCATCCGTCATCGATAACATAAGCGAGCAATAGCTTCCGCCGTGGCTCGGATTCCAATAGCTTTGTAAGATCCTCCAACTGAAGATCGGAGTCAGTTAAAGCCTTGGCTCCGGATAGATCGGGAGTAGGCGGTATTCGACCAACCTGGCCTGAAAACGAGACGCTCATCACCTCGAAAAACCGATCCAACAGGCGTTGTGACATGTGCAACTGCGAGCTCGTGTTAGTACCCAAACTGTGGAAACTGGCCAGCGTTACGGCTATCGCTTCATCCAACCTGACCAAATTCAAAGGCAAGGACGCCGAGGAGTCTTCGTCGTGAAAGTAGTGGAGAATTGGATAAGCGAAGTGCTTTTCTGAAAGGCTGGCAATATTATTGTTTATCTCCTCGAGGTGGCTCACAAGCACATGGTAATTACCTTCGCCACGTCCGAAATCCAGGATCTTCGCCAGAATGTCCGCATCAGGCGCTTCGACAAAGGACCGCTACCACTCACGGTGACAGTTGTTACGTAAAAATCGTACACCGACAATGTGATTGTGGCTAAGCCTACTACGACCCATATTGGTGAATACATCATTTCCTCGCTCTCTATCCCAGGATCAGCCCGAGAAGAAAAACGGCAAACAGCAGGGCGAAGGCGGCACCGTTGATCCAAAAATTCTGATTCTTGACATGCCATAACATCGGCGTTTTGGTGATGGTTCTGTTACTAAACGGCCCTTCCTCGCTGTGCAGTTCATCGACCGTTTCAAACAGGTTGTGAGGCCTTTGCGGGTCTGGTTTACCTTCGGCAAACTGGCCCTGCCAGGCTTTGCTCGCCACATAGTGGTCCAGGAAACCTGGAAGCAGCTTGTGGCCAAGGATCGCCTTCCATGTTGACCATCCAACCAGCACCTCGCGCTGTGGATTTTTGGCTGTCCACAGTACCGCCTGGGCTGCAAGCGCCGGATCATGGATTGGAGGTAGCGGTTGCGCGTTGTGTCCCGTTCGGTTTAGAGCCCATGTAAACTGAGGCGTGTTGAATGCCGGCAACTGCACCATCGAGATCTCGATTGGGACTTGTCGGTGGATCAATTCCGATCTTAATGAATCGGTAAAACCTCGTATTGCATGTTTGGCGCCACAATAGGCTGACTGCAGCGGGATTGATTGGTAGGAAAGTGCCGAGCCTATTTGAATAATGTGCCCCCTGTTACGCGGGAGCATGCGCTTCAAAGCGGCCATGCTGCCGTACACACAGCCATGGTAGGTCACGTCCGTGACCTGTTTGTATTCCTCGGGGCTGATGTCTTTGATTTCGGCGAAGATCGTCACCATCGCCGAATTAACCCAGATATCGATGGGGCCAAATTCGTGCTCGAGCCGATCCGCACAAGCTTCGACCGCATCGCTTTGGCTCACGTCGCAAGGTAATACCAAGGCTTGGCCGCCTTCCTGCTCAATTTCCGCTTTTACTTCGGTCAGAGCGTCGGCACTGCGGGCCATTAGCCCGACCCGCGCACCGTTCTTGGCAAAGGCTTTGGCGATGGCCCGGCCTATGCCTGCCGACGCGCCCGTGACGGCAACGGTCTGCATGTCCCATCTCCTTTGAATGTACCGACAGTTTCCCGAGAGCTACCAGATAAGTTTATTCCAGCCAGCGTAGCGGTGACGGACCGGGCCTTTAGGTAGGCTAAGAACCAGCACAAGAGCACCGGCGATTAACCCGCTGATGTCAGCCACCGTCGATCCACCATTCAGCAGCCAGGGAGCGGCCATCAACCAGATACCGATGAAGACATTGAGAAACCGTAGCACCCTGCCTACCTCGGCCATCGCAAGCACTGAAACGGTGATGAGCAGTGAGCCCATCAGGTGGTCACTGCTGGCCATGGTGCCTTCGGTGCCGAAGATCAAGCGCGTAAACATGAGCCATATCCCTAGCAGGCAAAGGACCAGAAGGTTCCACGGCAGGTTGACCCCCCAAGTCGCCCGCAGAGACATTTCCTTCATGCTGCCGCCGAACTCTGGCGAATCGTCCTTTTCAGCACCTTCCATGGCGTCACCCATAAAAAAGGTGCGCCAAAACGGTTTGCCGCGGCGCTTGGCGTCCTTTAAAAATTGACCCATGGCCACCAGTTCGTCGAGGGAGTAGGGCATCATAATTAGCATGGCCAGGGCCTGTAGCAGGCAAAGACTGCACCAGGTACCTATAACCACCGGCTGCGCCATGATAAAGAAAATGCTAACTGCGCCGAGAGGCACCACCACAATGCCAAAGGCCGCCACCATCCAGGGCATGGTGCGCCAGCGCCGGCCGTCGCCCATCACCGCCATCAGCAGTTCCAGCATATAGGCCATTACACCGACACCGGCGTCTGGTACAGGCCACGCCCTGGACATATTGGAGGTGATGATCCGTTCGGTGCCGTTGAGGTTGGTGGGGTTTTGACCTGCGTCGGGGCCGAAAAAGGGATCCCAGGCGTTTTCGATGTGGCCGAGCTGGTAGGCGGCAAGGTAACGGGCCAGCAGTATGCCGACAATGGCCAAAATGGCGATAGGCAGGCGCTGGATCCAGGTGGAGGGGTTGTAGTCCCAACTGGGCGGAATCATGCCCTTCTGCATCATGCCCTGCATACTCATGCCCGGCATCATGGGTACGAGAACGGAGAATGAGATGACGAGGCCGCCGATGAGCAGGCCCTGGCCGTAGGATGCTGGCGAGGGTGTCCAGAGGGCCAGGGGCGCGAACATGAGCCACGTGCCCATAACTGCATTGGCCCACTGCGCCCAACTCACCCGCCTGAGGGAAAGCACCGAAAACACAATGATCAAAATTCCGCTGATGACATCACTCCAGGTCATCAACATGGCCCGAGTCGCCACATCAGCCACCGAACGCTCGGCTGCCAAGCGCGGCAGATCAAGATCCGTGGGTGCTATGGTGAGATAGCCAAAGATGAAAGGGGCACTCAACAGCCAAAAGCCCAGGCCGGCATTGGCGAGGTGACACCAAAGGGTCGATAACCGCCGCCGCTCCATCATTTTCATGTGCTCTTCCATGCCCATGTTAGAGGTCATGCCGCCTTCTCGCAGATATTCGCCCTGACGGTCCATGATTCCTGGCTCCTTAATGGCTCTTGAAAGTATTGTGCGAGGCCAACAGGCCTTAGTACTTCCCCCCAGCTCACAGTTCCTGGGTCATTTTTTCCTTGGTTATGGCGAGAGGTGCAATTGCTGCGATGAACGGCATGATTGTTTTACAGGGAGCTTCGTTATAGAATTTTTAGTTCTTGGTGCTCAGGTCGCTGATATGTTCTTAAGACACGGCAAACGCAAAATAGTGATGGTATTCGTGCTGTTGTTGGCCTTTACAGGTCAAACACTGACGGCCGCGGTCATGCCTTGCACAATGATGGACCACACACCAAGCAAGATGACCATGGGTGATAATGTTCATCACGACCACGGTTTTCATAATGCCGGAGCCTCTTCCACCATGGATGAGAAACCCTGCCAGCAGGACAGCTCTTGCCCCATGAGTAGCTGTATGGTCGCTGGTATTCTGCCAAGTGTTGCTCTCTTGCCTTCAGCGCCTTTCGCTTCAGAAAAAATCCGGTTCTCCACCCGCTCCTTCGCGAGTGCCTCTATCGCGTCCCTCTATCGGCCCCCCATTTCCCGCTAGCACAGGATCAGTGCGCCTGAAATTTGTGTTTCAGGCTTACGCGGGAGTTATATGGGTATCTTTAAATTACTTTAGATATAGCCCCTAAGTTATTGACTCCCTGGTTAATAATGTGCGGCATTCAGCCCCGTGGCATCATGGGCTGGGGTGCCCTGGAGGGACTCATGTCGAGAAGACCCTTTGTCAATGTATTGATAACCGCAGGTGCCGCCGCTCTGGTTGGCGCAAGTGTAGGAGCGGGTGTGACCATTCTGCTGGCAGACAGCAATGGCACAACAAACGACGCCAGTGATGAACGCAAACCGCTGTACTGGGTAGCGCCCATGGACCCCGATTACCGCCGTGATGAGCCGGGCCAATCGCCCATGGGGATGGATCTTGTTCCGGTGTACGAAGAGGAGTTGCCAGATGCGGGCGCCGGGCCCGGTATCGTCCGCATTTCACCGGACGTCGTGAATAATCTGGGTGTGCGAACCGACCTGGTTAAGCGGGGAAAGCTGAATCCGGAAATTAATACGGTCGGCTATGTAGAGTACAACCAGGACAAGTTGATTCACATTAATCCGAGAATTGCCGGGTGGATTGAGCGGCTTTACGTGAATACGGCGGGAGACCGGGTTACCAATGGCCAACCGTTGTACGCCCTCTACTCGCCTGAACTGGTTAACGTCCAGCAGGAATTTCTACAGGCCCTGAGCCAGGGCAGCCGGAAATTTATCCAGGCCGCCGAAGACAGGTTGAGAGTCTGGCAGGTATCCGGCAATTTTATTGAACAACTGCGTAAAACCAAAAAGGTTCAGCAGACCGTGGTGTATTACGCACCCAAGGCCGGCTATCTGGAAACGCTTAATGTGCGCCAGGGTGAATTTGTGCAGCCGGGCAAGGTGCTGATGTCTATCGCAACGCTGGAAGATATCTGGGTGGAAGCTGAGGTGTTTGCCAGCCGGGTTCACTTGGTGGAGGTTGGGCTGCCGGTGACCATGACGCTGGATTATCTGCCGGGCGAAACCTGGCAGGGCAGTGTGGACTATGTCTACCCCACCATCAATGAAATCACGCGTGCTTTGCCTGTGCGCCTGACCTTCAGCAACGAAAACGGCGCCTTGAAACCGGGGATGTTTGCGAACGTTAATATTCACAGCCAGAGCGAGGCCACGACACTGGTGCCCAGAGAAGCGGTTATCCGTACGGGACAAATGGACCGGGTGGTACTCGCGCTGGATGAGGGGCGATTCAAAACCGTTGCCGTTACCTTGGGCCGCGCAGACGACGAATCCATTGAAATACTGGAGGGTGTAAAGCCCGGCGAGCGGGTCGTGACATCCGCCCAGTTTTTATTGGATTCTGAATCCAGCAAAACCAGCGATTTTATGCGCATGCATCACGGGGATCACGGTCACGGCCATAATATGGACATGAAGATGAACGGCGGCATGGAGGCTCAACATGATTGAAGCCATTATCCGCTGGTCGGTGTACAACCGTTTTTTTGTACTATTGGCCGCAGCCATTTTGGTGGGGGCGGGGCTCTTCTCCCTGCGCCATACACCCGTGGATGCCATACCGGATTTATCCGATGTGCAAGTCATCATCAAAACGACTTACCCCGGTCAGGCGCCCCAGGTGGTACAGGACCAGGTGACCTACCCCCTGACCACGGCCATGCTTGCGGTACCCGGTGCGGTGACCGTACGCGGCTATTCGTTCTTCAGCGATTCTTACGTGTACGTCATTTTTGACGAAGACACGGACCTCTACTGGGCGCGCAGCCGGGTGCTGGAATACCTGAGTCAGGTGGCGCCGTCGCTGCCGGACAGTGCACAACCCCGGCTGGGTCCGGATGCCACCGGGGTTGGCTGGGTTTACCTGTATGCGCTGGTGGATAGAACGGGGCAGCATGACCTCAGTGAACTGCGCAGCTTGCAGGACTGGTTCCTCAAATATGAACTGCAAACGGTACCCGGCGTTTCCGAAGTGGCACCTATTGGCGGTATGGTCAAGCAGTATCAGGTCAGGGTAAATCCGGATGCGCTGCGCGCTTACGGGATTCCCTTGTCCCATATTGAAATGGCGATCAAGCGCGGCAACCAGGAGATGGGCGCCTCCGTCATTGAAATGGCGGAAGCCGAGTACATGGTGCGGGCTACGGGTTATATCGAAAGCAAAGAGGATCTGAAAAATATTCCCCTGGGCGCTACCGATCAGGGCACGCCACTGCTGTTGAAAGACGTGGCGGAGGTGGTAATCGGGCCGGAAATGCGGCGGGGCGTCGCCGAGCTTAACGGCGAGGGTGAAGTTGTCGGCGGCGTGGTGGTCATGCGCTTTGGCGAAAATGCGCAAGAGACCATTGATGGCGTTAAAGCCAAACTTGAACAACTCAAACAGGGGCTACCGGAAGGCGTGGACATTGTCACCGTTTATGACCGCTCCGGTTTGATAGAGAGCGCCGTTGCCAACCTCTGGCACAAACTCATGGAAGAATTCGTGGTGGTGGCGCTGGTGTGCTTGGTTTTCCTGTTTCATGTGCGCTCCTCCCTGGTGGCTATTATCAGTCTGCCGGTGGGTATTTTGACTGCGTTTATTGTGATGCATGTTCAGGGGCTCAACGCCAATATTATGTCCTTGGGCGGTATCGCCATCGCGATTGGTGCCATGATCGACGGTGCCATTGTGACGATCGAAAACATGCACAAGCATATGGAGCGCACGGCTCTTACACCCGAGAATCGCTGGGACCTGGTGGCGAAATCCGCAGCGGAAGTTGGCCCGGCGCTGTTTTTCAGCCTGCTGATTATCACGATTAGTTTCATGCCGGTTTTCACACTGGAGGCACAGGAAGGGCGCATGTTCTCGCCCCTGGCGTTTACCAAAACCTACGCCATGGCGGCGTCGGCCGCGCTGGCGATTACCCTGGTGCCGGTACTCATGGGCTATTTTGTTCGCGGCAAAATACTGGCGGAACGAAAAAACCCGGTGAATCGGGCTCTGATCGCCGGTTATATGCCCGCACTCAGGGCGGCACTGACATATCCCAAAACCCTTTTGCTCCTGGCACTGGTGCTACTCGCCACCAGTCTGTGGCCGCTCGGCAAAATTGGCAGTGAATTCATGCCGCCTCTGGATGAAGGCGATCTCATGTATATGCCCACCACCTATCCGGGCATTTCCATCGGTGAGGCCCGGCAGTTGTTGCAACAGACGGACAAACTGATCAGCACGGTACCCGAGGTTGAAACGGTGTTTGGCAAGGTCGGGCGTGCCGAGACTGCCACGGATCCAGCGCCTCTGACCATGATTGAGACCTTTATTCAACTAAAACCAAAAGACCAGTGGCGCGAGGGCATGACCACCGGAAAGCTGATTGATGAGCTGGATACACTGGTAAAACTGCCCGGCGTTACCAATGCCTGGGTGATGCCTATCAAAACCCGCATCGACATGTTGGCGACCGGCATTAAAACACCGGTAGGTATCAAGGTTGCGGGGCCGGACCTCGACACTATCGATGACATTGGCCGGCAACTCGAAGCGATTCTCAAGGAGTTGCCTGGTACCGCCTCGGTTTATTCCGAGCGGGTGGCTGGCGGGCGCTATATCAAAATCGATATTCAACGCGAAAACGCTGCCCGCTACGGATTAAATATTGCGGACGTACAGCAGATAATCTCCACGGCAGTGGGCGGTATGAACGTCACCCAGACCGTGGAAGGGCTGGAGCGTTATCCGGTTAATGTTCGTTATCCCCAGGCTTACCGCGATTCATCCGAGCAGCTCGCCTTGCTGCCGATTGTGACGCCCGATGGACAGCGCATAGCGCTGGGTGATGTTGCTGACATAGCCATTGAAGACGGGCCACCGGGCATTAAAAGTGAAAACGCCCGCCTTAATGGTTGGACCTATGTCGACATCGCCGATGTTGACCTAGGGACTTACGTCGAACGCGCCCGCAAAGTGGTGCGGGAGGAGCTCGACTTGCCCGCCGGTTATTCCATTAACTGGGCGGGGCAGTACGAATATATGCAACGGGCCAAGGCCAAGCTGGCTTATGTTGTGCCTCTGACACTGGCGATTATCGGCTTCCTTCTGTTTATGAACTTTCGCAGTTTCGCCGAAGTCGTTATCTTGATGGGCACCTTGCCATTTGCGCTCATCGGCAGTATCTGGCTGATGTACTGGCTGGGCTTCAACTTCTCCATTGCCGTAGGCGTGGGCTTCATTGCATTGGCCGGTGTAGCGGTGGAAATCGGGGTCATTATGCTGGTTTACCTGAATCAGGCATGGCGCCAGGCACTCAGTGATGCTGAAAAAGATGGCGCGCCGGTCACCACGGACGCTTTATACCGTGCCGTATTGGTCGGTGCCGGTCTGCGCGTGCGCCCGGTCATGATGACTGCGGCTGCGATCATTGCCGGCCTGCTGCCAATTCTCTACGGTAGTGGCACGGGCTCGGAAATCATGAGCCGTATCGCTGCGCCCATGGTGGGTGGAATGATCAGCTCGGTCATGTTGACCCTGCTGGTTTTGCCAGCGGTTTACTACCTGTGGAAAGGGCACCTGCTGGAAGCAGGCAATGATGGGCAGGGGCAGTGATGCAGAGAGATCGCGGCATCCCGGTTGTCGTGGTTTGCGCACCTGGTCCTAGCTCCGTCTCGCCTAAAACCCCATTGATTGCGATATAATCCCGGATTTTACCTCCGGGATAGCCCATGACCATGAATAGCCCCGAAACACCCAATAACTTTTCGCTTGGTGATCTACTTGAGGACGTGATCCTTAACCTTCCAGAGGGCAATTTGAATTTCAGTGAGATTATGGACCGCTTCGGCTCCCATGGGCTCTTGTTGATGTGCGCGTTGTTAACCCTGGTTTTTTTGATTCCAGTGTCCATACCCGGTGTCAGCACCGTGTTCGGCGCCGCCATTTTATTGGTGGGCGTCAGCCGCCTGTTTAACAAACCCGTATGGCTGCCCGCGCGAGTACGGGCGCATTCATTCTCAACCGAGAGCCTGCGCCCAGCCTTGTTGCGCGGGCTCACCTGGGTCCGCCGCATTGAAAAGGTCAGTCGTCCCCATCGGTTGTCGTCCCTGGCGGAGGGTAGACTGGTTGATACCATCAATAATCTTGCCTTTATCTTTGCGGCTATCCTGTTGATGGCGCCCTTCGGATTTGTTCCATTCAGCAATACCTTGCCGGGGCTCGCACTCCTGTTTTATGCCATCGCTTTGGTGCAACGTGATGGCGTTGCCATATTGTTAGGGCATTTGACCAGCCTTCTGAGCGTTTTGTACTTCGGTATTCTGATCGGTGGTGGAGGACTCGCCATTAAAGAGATGTTTCAGCGCTTTGCCGGTTAGCCCAGGTTAATGAGGCTTCGGCCCGTTTGTCATCAGGGATAGATTTTTTGAAAACGCATAAACACGTCCCTGTGGCTCCCGCGCGGCGTCAGGTCCGAATGGCACTTACTTAAGCGGTTTCGTTCCCGGTCCGCTTCGGCGCAGGGATTTCCAACTATAAGCGGCGGAAGGTCCAGGGCCTGTTGACATGTATGGCTGTTCAGACTTCCAGGTATCGGTTATTCGGTATGGGTTACTCAGCCGTTACCTTAGGTAGCCCGCCCCAATGCTGAAAATCAGCGCCGCTTGGTTGCTGGTAAACACGGAGACCAAACTCGTGTAGTACGGCCAGCAAGTGGTCGAAAATATCGGCTTGAATGCCTTCGTGAAGTGCCCAGGCGGTCTGGTTGGTGAAACAGTAGATCTCCAGTGGCAGCCCCTCCGGCCCCGGATTTAACTGCCGCACCAACAGGATCAGTTGCTGGTGAATGCCGGGGTGCCTGCGCAAGTAGCGCTCGACGTATGCGCGAAAAACGCCGATGTTGGTCAGGCGGCGGGAGTTCACCGGCGCCAGGCTACGCGCCGCCAATTCGGCATTCCATGCTTCCAGTTCCTTTTGCTTATGCTCAAGGTAACCCTCCAGCAGTTCAAAATGACGCAGATGCTCCCGCTCCTCCTGCGTCAGAAAGCGAATACTGGTTTGATCCAGATACAGTGAACGCTTCAGGCGGCGCCCGCCAGTTTCAATCATGCCGCGCCAGTTTTTGAACGGTTCGCTGATCAGTCGTTTAGTGGGCAATGTCGTGATGGTTTTATCCCAGTTTTGTACTTTTACCGTATGAAGCGCGATGTCCGTGACAAAGCCGTCGGCGTTCAACTGAGGCATTTCGATCCAATCTCCCACTCGTAGCATGTCGTTGGACGAGATCTGTATGCTCGCGACCAGTGAAAGGATTGTGTCCTGAAAAATGAGCATCAGAACGGCGGCCAAAGCCCCGAGACCTGACAGCAGTATTAGAGGTGAACGGTCGATCAGAACCGCGATCACCAATAAAACCGCCACGGCGTAGATGATGATTTTCAGGACTTCCAGGTAGCCCTTGATGGGGCGATCCGCGGCATCTGGCCGGCGCTGATAGAGCGCGTTGATAACATTCAAGAGGGCACCGAGGGCCATGGCCACCGTCAATATGATGAACGCATTACAGACATTGCGCACCACGATAACCAGTGGCGCCGGCAAATCCGGAATGAAGGTGATGCCCAATGCAATCACTAACGCGGGCACAACGTTGGCCAGCCGAGCCACAACTCTGTGTTCCGCCAATGCATGGCCACGGCCTACGGGCATGGCATTAAGCAGCCGATGAAGACTGCGCACCAGGACCTTCTTGATTATCCAGTTGGACAGCCATGCCACAACCGCGAGTCCGACAATGGCTGCCGCGATATAACTCCACGAGCGCCACTCAAGTATAAAGGCCATTTCTGTCATAATTTTGTCTGCTCGCCCATAGCTGGTGTTTCTCTGGGTTGATACGCTAGCGGTAGCGCTGCCGTTTGTCAAAACCGAATTCCTCAAACAGCGCTCCTCTTCAGATTTGGCATACATACTGTATGTAGTCTCGGGACTCAATATTCCAGGTCCCTGATTCCAAGGAGGTTGTATGAAAAATGCACTGTTCATTACGCTATCGGTTTGCCTTGTTTCCGGATGCGCCACCGTGAAAGAGGTTAGTCCTTTCCATGGTGCCCACTCTGAATTTGATCAGGATGGCGATGGCGTCATCAGCAAGCGCGAGGCGCGAAATTCCCCCGGGCTGTCCAACAATTTTGACCGCATAGATACCAATCGCAGCGGTGGTATAAGCTCCGATGAATACACGGCCGCGACAATGCAGTTGGGTGATCTGAGTTTTGATGAAGTTGACATCAACAGTGATGGTGTCATTAGCGAACGGGAGGCCGGGGCGATGCCCGTTTCATTGAAAGAGGCCTTCGGTACAGTCGATACCGACGGCGACGGCAATGTCAGCGAGACGGAGTACAAGGCCGGCAGAACCAATCTTCTGCAAGACATTGACTTCGAGGATATCGACACCGACGGCGACGGCATCATTGGTGAACAAGAGGCCAAAAAGACGCCCGTACTGTCCGAAGCCTATGATCGCATCGATACCGACGCCGATGGCATGATTGGCCGCGACGAGTACAAAGCCGCCCAGCGTTAATCTCCGAGACTGAGCGCAATTGATTTTTTGGGTACGTAGATACCATCTCTCCGATACCTCCGCAAGTGGTATTACGCCGCTTGCGGAGAA
>CAZEWY010000012.1:6778-34498 GCA_964515945.1 uncultured Cellvibrionaceae bacterium | reverse complement strand
GGAAAAAGTGGGAGAAGAGGCGGCCCTGCGCTGTACCGGCGGGCTTGTTTGCGCCGCCCAGCGCAAGGAAGCCATCAAGCATTTCGCCAGCCGCCACGCCATGGATATCGATGGTCTCGGAGACAAACTGGTGGAACAACTGGTGGATTGCGAACTGATTCATTCGGTGGCGGATCTCTACCTCCTGACCGGCGAACAGTTGGCGGGCCTGGATCGCATGGGTCCCAAATCCGCGGAGAACCTCGTCAAGGCTCTGGAATCCAGCAAAAGC
This sequence comes from uncultured Cellvibrionaceae bacterium, assembly GCA_964515945.1. GTDB lineage: Bacteria > Pseudomonadota > Gammaproteobacteria > Pseudomonadales > Cellvibrionaceae > CAYQQJ01. The sequence goes on along the minus strand of CAZEWY010000012.1, from coordinate 34,227 downwards.
ACCAGCCTCGCCCGTTTCATCTTTGCTCTTGGGATTCGCGAAGTGGGGCAAGTCACCGCCAGTAATCTGGCGCAGGAGTTCGGCGATCTGCCGAACCTGATGCAGGCCAACGCGGAGCGACTGCAGCAGGTGGCCGACGTGGGGCCGGTGGTGGCGCACTTCGTCGCGGAGTTTTTCACCCAGGACGAAAACCGCCAGGTCATTGAGTCCTTGCTCGCGGCCGGGGTACACTGGCCCTCGGTTGAGAAGCGGGACGACGCGACCCTGCCCCTGGCCGGCAAAACCTTTGTGCTTACTGGCAGCCTCGAAAACCTGAGCCGCGATCAGGCGAAGGAAAGGTTGCAGAGTCTGGGTGCCAAGGTGGCCGGCAGCGTGTCGGCCAAAACGGATTGTGTTGTTGCCGGCCCGGGTGCGGGTTCGAAGCTGGCCAAGGCCGAGTCGCTGGGTATCGAAATCTGGGACGAGCCAACATTAATGGCGCAACTGGAGAGCTATTCAACCCGGCGATGAAACACACCCAATGGATAAGAAGAGCCAATGCCGATAAGTCAACGAACATGGCTGTTACTTTTGAGCAGTGCAATTTTTTTGGGGGGATGTACGGCAGTACCCCCCAAGTATCTCGATAATGTCTGCCACATTTTCGATGAGAAGGATGGCTGGTATGACGACGTTGCGGCGGCATCCGAGCGTTGGGGTTCACCCATCCCCATTATCATGGCCTTTATCCACCAGGAATCCCGTTTTGTCGCCACGGCCAAGCCGCCGCGCACCCGCATCCTGTGGATCTTTCCCGGCCCCCGCAAGAGCAGTGCCTACGGTTATCCCCAAGCCAAGGATTCCACCTGGAACTGGTATCAGAAATCGTCCGGCAATAGCTGGTCCAATCGCAATAATTTTGACGACGCTGCGGATTTTATTGCCTGGTATAACGCCCAGAGCAGTCGGGCTGCCGGTATCAATGCGCACGACGCCTACAACCTGTATCTGGCTTACCACGAGGGCATCGGCGGCTACAAACGCGGGACCTACAAGTCCAAGTCCTGGTTGATGGGGGTAGCGCGAAAAGTGGGCATCCGGGCCAATAACTACAAGTCACAGCTCGCCACCTGTGAAGATCGTCTGGACAGCGGCTGGTTGTGGTTTTGAGCGGAAGCGCAAGGCGACTTAATGAAACTCTCGTTATTATCCAGCCTGCACCAATTTTGATGAGTTGAAGATTATGGATCAGGAATCCATTGTTTACGGTTGCATAAAAGACAGTGCGCATTTCGCGAGCGATGCCGAACGTCGGCGCAATAATCGCCAGGTGATGTTGAGTCTGCCGGCGGCGGATGATTGGCCCTATTTGTGTCGCGAGATGTTTTCGATACCGCGCATCGAAGTCGGCTATGACAATTACCATACCGAAGTCATGCATTTCGGCGCCTCCTATAAGGCCATCGAATACGAGTGGAGCCAATGGATGACAAAATTCGAGGCTCTACTGGCGCAGTTGTACTGGATGTCGGCCGTGGTACATCTGGAAACCGAGCTCTCGGGAACCCATACGTTTACCTGGGAGTCAACCTCGAACGGTCACCAACCGGGCAGCGGTATTTATCAGGCTCGCTGTGAATGGAGCCACGAGAATATTTTTTTATAGCATAAAACATGCGATTCACGTCGAGTCGCACAGAGGTAACAGTTGTGAAAGCTAAGTTCAAAATGCGCAAAGGCACCAGCATTTATATCAGCATCATCGCCGGAATTGCGTTCATCTGGATGGCCGTAACGCGCTTTGAATTTCCTGTTGAAAAAGTTATCGAGTTTCTGTGGATCTGCTTTCTGATGCTCGTCGCCCTGATACTATTGGCGGCGCCGGTGGCACTGTTAATCCGCTGGTGGTCAAATCGACACGATTCCTGATGGCGGGCGGGCGCTTATGAATAATTCCGTGCCTGCATCCACGGTTCCCGCGAGCTACGTCCGCTATCTGTTGGAGCAGGCCGTCCGCAACGGCTGTGACCCGCAACAATTGCTGGATGAACTGGAACTCGACGAGCAGGCCCTGGAGGTACAGACGGAAGTGCCGGCCTATCTCTACGGCCAGCTTTATCAGCGCATCATGCGCGCCTGTCAGGACGAGTGGTTCGGCATGTTCGCCGGAGGTCGCGTGCCTCTCGGTGCCTTCCGTCTTATGTGCCTGACTCTGTTGCAGTGTCTGGACCTGCGCCAGGCCATGAGCCGCGCCGGCGAGTTCCTGGAAATCTGTCGCGGCATTCAGGTGCGCCACCTTCTGGAAATTCAGGGTGATCAGGCTCTGGTCAGAATCGCGCCGGTACGCACTCTCAATCAAACAGCCTTTGCCGAGCTCCAGGCCCGCACCGACCCCAATCAGATCCTGACATCGCTCTTCGCCTGGCACAGGTTCAGTTGCTGGCTGGTGGGCAAAAACCTGCCCATCCGAAAGTTGTCGGTGACCTTCGACCATAACTCCACCCTGCAACCGCTGACGGATTTTCAGCCAGACATAATTCGCTGCAATCAGCCATTCAATGGTCTGGTCTACGACGCAAAATGCCTGGACTACCCGGTAATCCAGAACCAGGATTCGATGATGCAGTTCCTGCGCACGGCGCCCTATCACCTGGTGACCGAAGACCCGGCGCAAACCAGCCTCAAGGAGCGGGTGCGCAGCCTGCTGAACCGGGACCTCGGCAGCACCATGCCCTCGGCGGAAGATGTAGCGCGTCTGTGCAATCTGTCGGTGACCACCATGAGGCGACGCCTGCAGGCTGAAAACTCTTCCTATCAGGCGTTGAAGGACGAATGCCGTCGCGACGCCGCCTACCATTATCTGAGTTGCTTCGATCTTTCCAACACACTGGTCGCGGAGAAACTTGGTTTCGACGAACCCAGTACGTTCTTCCGCGCCTTCAAGAAATGGACCGGACTGACTCCGGGTGAATATCGCAGGCAATTGCTTGCTCAGGCGAATGAGGTTGCTGGGTGTTGAAAGTCCGCTCCGACAATTTTTGTGCATGCGATCCGTTTGTCATCAGGAGAGACCTTTCGAAAACGCGGTAAATACATCCCTGTAGCTCCCGCACGGCGTCCCTGCCGTAAGGGTTTCGAAAGGTCTCTCCTGATGACAAACTCGTTCAATGGCTTCGATAAGCTTTCGTACCAGCCGGCACAAATTGAAAAACCCCTCCTAACGGTAAACGGGCCTCGGAAGACACAATAGACTAAGACAGCCGACAAATTTGCCACCCGTTTTGGTCGGTTTCGCTATTGCGAGAGAGTTGCTATGTTCGTTAAATAGCGGAGAACATCAACCAGGAGATTCAGCGGGATGAGTGATTATAAAGTTCCATTGCGCGACATGCGCTTCACCTTGTTCGAATTATTCGACTTTGGATCCCACTACCAATCGCTGCCTGGCTGTGAAGATGCGACCCCCGAAGTGGTTGACGCCATCCTCGAAGAGAGCGCCAAATTCTGTGAGGACGTGCTGGCGCCATTGAATGCTGTGGGTGATGCGGAAGGTTGCCAGTGGCATGACGGCGAGGTCACCACGCCTACGGGGTTCAAGGAAGCCTGGCAGCAGTTTGTCGAGGCCGGCTGGCCGTCCATGAGCCACAGTGTCGATTACGGTGGCCAAGGGCTGCCGGAATCCCTGGGAAGCCTTATCAGCGAAATGGTCGGTGCCGCCAACTGGGCCTGGGCCATGTATCCCGGCCTTTCCCACGGGGCCATGAAAACCTTGGAACAGCATGGTACCGAGCAGCAGAAACAGACTTTTCTTCCCAAGCTGGTGGAGGGCCGCTGGACAGGCACCATGTGTTTGACCGAAGCCCACTGCGGCACTGATCTCGGTATGCTGAAGACCCGGGCCGAGCCCAATGCCGATGGCAGCTATGCCATTACCGGCAGCAAGATATTTATCTCCGCCGGGGAGCACGACCTTACGGAAAACATCGTTCATATCGTGCTGGCGCGTCTGCCCGATGCGCCCGAGGGTACCAAGGGCATCTCGCTGTTTATCGTGCCCAAGTTCCTGCCCGCCGACGACGGTTCTCTGGGGGAGCGCAATGCCCTGAGTTGCGGTTCCATCGAGCACAAGATGGGGATTCACGGCAACGCCACCTGTGTTCTTAACTTTGACGGCGCGACCGGCTATCTTATTGGCCCGCCCAACCGCGGTCTCAATTGTATGTTTACCTTCATGAATACCGCACGTCTGGGTACGGCGCTACAGGGGCTGGCCCACGCGGAAGTCGGATTCCAGAAATCCCTTGCCTATGCCAGGGATCGTCTGCAAATGCGCTCCCTGTCCGGCGTGAAAAATCCAGATGGTCCCGCCGATCCGATTATTGTGCACCCGGACGTGCGGCGCATGCTGCTCACCCAGAAGGCATTTGCCGAAGGCGGACGCATGCTGATCCATTATTCATCGAAGCTGGTGGATGTGGAAGCTTTGAGCAAGGACGAAGATGCACGAAAAGAGGCGGGAGATTTACTGGCGCTACTGACGCCGATTGCCAAGGCCTTCCTGACGGAAGTGGGTAATGAATCCGCCAACCTGGCTTTGCAGTGCTTCGGCGGCCACGGCTATATTCGGGAGTGGGGCGTGGAGCAGAATGTGCGAGATGCGCGCATTGCCACTATCTATGAAGGCACTACCGGTATTCAGGCCCTCGATCTGTTGGGGCGCAAGGTGCTGATGAGCCAGGGTCAATTGCTGCGCCGCTTTACCAAAATCATCCACAAATTCTGCCAGTCCCAGGCGGACAATACCGCCATGCGGGAGTTCGTGGAGCCTCTGGCGGCTCTGAACAAGGAGTGGGGCGATGTCACCATGCGCATAGGTGCCGCCGCCATGGCGGATCCCGATGAGGTGGGCGCGGCTTCAGTGGATTATCTGATGTATTCCGGCTATGTGACGCTGGGTTTGTTATGGGCCATGGCGGCGCTCAGAGCGCAGGAAAAGCAGGGCGGTGATGATGCTGCTTTCTATGACGCCAAGATAAAAACCGCGCGCTTTTATTTTCAGCGCATACTGCCCCGCACTCGCGGATTGGTGGCGGCCATGGAATCCGGCGTGGGCAATTTGACGGCACTCCCGGAAGACGCCTTCCGTTTCTGAGTCGGCCGGACAGGACAACGGAGCTGGCGTAGATGACGCCGGTTCCGTCATGGCTTGACGGGGGCTGACAGGGGCTCGACTCCCATGGACAACTGCGTTACTCTCCGAACGGAATAACGTCCCTCAGAACGGAGTCATGACTTGTCCAGACAATATGCCACCGTAGTCGAATTACTTGAAAGCACCTTTGCGCGTTACTCGGACAAACCCGCCTATACCTGTATGGGCCACACGCTGGCATATGCCGATATCGAGCGGCTGAGCCGCCAGTTCGCCGCTTTTCTGCAGAACGAACTGGGGTTGGTACCCGGTGACCGCATTGCACTGCAAATGCCGAACATACTGCAGTTCCCCGTCGCGCTCTACGGCGCCCTGCGGGCCGGACTGACCATCGTCAACAGCAACCCCCTCTACACCTCCCGAGAAATCAAACACCAGCTTTGCGATAGTGGTGCCAAGGTACTGGTCATACTCTCCAACGTGGCTGCCGAAGCCGCCGAGATTATTCAGGATACCGACGTCAAGCATGTCATAGTCACCGATATCGCCGATCTTCACCCACAGCCAAAGCGCAGCCTGCTTAATTTCGCGGTGCGCCACATCAAGAAAATGGTGCCCGAGTTCCATTTCCCACAGACCATCAGTTTTCGCCATACTCTTGAACTGGGGCGTAAGAAGCCTTTGCAGGAACACCTGGATATTGACGGCGAATCCGTTCTCGCCCTGCAATATACCGGCGGAACCACCGGGGTTGCCAAAGGCGCCATGCTGACCCACAACAATCTCTGCGCAAATGTTCGCCAGGTGGTCGACCATATGCCCGCGCTTTTTGTGGAAAAGGATCTCTGTTTCGCCGCGCCTTTGCCTCTCTATCATGTATATGCCTTCAATCTTCATGCGCTGGCCGGCTTTTCCATGGGGGCGCATAATGTACTGATTCCCAACCCGCGCGATATACCGGCGCTGGTGGCCGCCCTGCGCAAGCATCCGCCAACGGTTTTTATCGGCCTCAATACCCTGTTCAATGCCCTTTGTCGCAACGACGGTTTCCGCAGCCTGGATTTCTCCAAATTGACCTGCACTTCCTCGGGGGGCATGGCGCTTACCGATAGTGCGGCCAAATGCTGGCAGGAAGTGACTGGCGTCAACATCGTGGAAGGTTACGGGTTGACGGAGACATCGCCGGTGGTATCGAGCTGCCAGATGGGCAAAATCGTACGCGGCACGGTCGGCACAGTCTTGCCTGATACCGAGGTGCGGGTGGTCGATGACGCCGGACAACCTTTGGCGACGGGCGAAGTCGGCGAGCTGTGTGTGCGCGGACCCCAGGTAATGAAGGGTTACTGGAATAAACCACGGGAGACCGCCGAGGCACTGAGCGTCGACGGCTGGTTCAAAACCGGCGATATGGCGACCATTGACGGGGACGGTTTCATCAGAATTGTGGACCGGAAAAAGGATCTGATTATTGTTTCCGGCTTTAATGTCTATCCCAATGAGGTCGAGGATACCGTCAGCCAGCATCCGGGTATAGTGGAAGCGGCGGCGGTGGGCTTGCCCGACGAAAGAAGCGGTGAACTGGTGAAGCTGTTTGTAGTGCGCTCCGACGAGTCACTCACCGAAAATCAGGTCCTTGATTATTGCCGCGAGAATATGACCAATTACAAAGTTCCCAAACAGATTGAATTCCGCGACGTGCTGCCGAAGTCCAATGTGGGGAAAATACTCCGGCGCAGTCTGCGGGATGAAGAATTGAATAAACTGAAAAAATAATCTTCCATGTCTACCAATGCACTTATTCTTTCCGGTGGTGGTGCCCGTGCGGCATACCAGGTCGGGGTCCTCCGGGCTCTCGCCGATATCCTGCCCGATCTTCACAATCCCTTTCCCGTCATTTGCGGCACTTCCGCCGGTGCGATCAATGCCCTTGCCATGGCGGCGCATCCCGGTAATTTTCGCCCCGCTGTGCTGGATCTTGCCGAGTTGTGGCAGAACCTGGAGTTTGACCAGGTATTTCGCACGGGCTGGTCGCCCCTGTCGAAAGGGCTCTTTCAGATTGGCCGCTCGCTGTTCAACCAGGGCGTATCCAGTGGCAAGCCACTGGCGCTATTGGACAATTCACCCTTGAAGTCGCTTATTGAACGCGTTATTCCCTTCGACAATCTGGAGGGGCGTATCGCCGCTGGTCTGCTGAAAGCCGTCAGTGTTACCGCCTTGGGATATACCTCCGGTGAATCCGTCAGCTTCTTCCAGGGCTCACCGATGCTGGAAGGCTGGCGGCGTTACCGGCGTGTGGGTATCCCCGCACGATTGACGGCGGATCACCTCATGGCGTCCTCGGCCATCCCCGCACTGTTTCCGACGGTTCCCATAGGGCGGGACTACTACGGCGATGGCGCCATGCGACAAATAGCGCCTATTAGCTCCGCACTGCATCTGGGCGCCGACCGGGCCTTCGTGATCGGGGTGAGTAGCAACCGCAACCCCGCCCATTGGGGACGCCGCGCCATTACACCCAAACATTCGCCCTCGATGGCGCAGATTATTGGCCAGATGTTCAACAGCGCCTTTATCGATGCGTTGGAAGGTGACATAGAGCACTTGGAGCGGATCAATCACTTGCTGTCTCTGGTCGATGAGGATAGCCTTGACCACACACCGCTGCGCCAGGTGGAAACACTGATTATTTCGCCATCCCGGCCATTGGACCGGATTGCGGGGCGCAAGGTGCGCAATTTGCCATCGAGTCTGCGGTTTTTGATGCGCAGTACCGGTGCGACCATACGCGGTGGCGGCTCGGCGGCAGCGAGTTATCTGATGTTTACGCGGGATTACTGCAACGAATTAATGGAATTGGGTTATCAGGACGCCATGTGGGAGCGGGAAGCCATAGAAGCTTTCTTTGGTTGAAGCGCCATATTAAGCCAAGCCCCGAAGCTAGCCTGAACAACTGACCGACAGGTTTCGCCACCGGCAATGGAGGCTTTCATGAGATTCGCCAAATACATTTTCTACACACTTTTGCTGTTCTTCGTCATCGCCATAGTGGTGGGCCTTTTTCTGCCCGGCAAAACCCGTGTGGAACGCACCATCGTGATTGATGCCGCGCCACAGACCGTATTCAGTCTGGTGAGTGACTTCAAGGAAATCAGTCGATGGTCGCCCTGGACCCAAAACAATCCCGACATGGCGTTCGAATACTCGGGCGATGAGGCACTGGGCTCGGTAATGTCCTGGCAGGGAGAAGGGAGCGCCGGTAGCCAGGAAATCGTTGCCGTGGAACCCGGCAGTCGTATTGAAATTGCGCTGGAATCAAAAGATATTGAAACCGGGAAAACTCGCAAAGCGACATCCACATTCATCGTGGAACCCGTCGAAGACTACACGGGCGTGGTTTGGCAGTTCGAGACCATCCATGGCCTCAATCTGGTTCAACGCTACGCCGGTTTGCACCTGGAAGACACTCTGGGGCAGACCTACGAAAGGGGCTTGAACAATCTCAAAAATCTGGCGGAATCCCTGCCCGAGCAATCCTCTCCCGGCCAATCCTCACCAGACCAATCCGCGCCAGATATCGTCACCCAGGAAATCTCCTACAGTGTTGGCGACACCAACCTCACCGGCTATCTCGCCATGCCGCGCAATGCCCAGGATCTTCCGGGGGTGCTGGTGGTGCACGAGTGGTGGGGACACAATGACTATGTGCGCGATCGCGCCGAGATGCTTGCGCAGTTGGGTTATGTCGCCTTCGCCCTCGACATGTACGGCGATGGTAAGGTGGCGGAACACCCGGCGGATGCCAAAAAGTTCATGATGGAATTGGTCAATCAGCAGGATGTCGCCAAGGCCCGTTTCGAGGCGGCACTTGCAGTGCTCAAATCCCAACCCCAGGCCCACCCCAACAAGACCGCCGCCATCGGCTACTGCTTCGGTGGTGCCGTGGTATTGAGCATGGCGCGCGCCGGCGCCGACCTCGACGGCGTAGTCAGCTTCCATGGCGCTCTCGGCAATCTCACGCCCGTCGCCGAGGATGTCAAAGCAGACTTTCTGGTACTCCACGGTGGCGCCGATCCCCTGGTTACCGACGAGCAGGTACAGGCATTTAAGGACAGCATGGAAGCCGCTGGTGTTGACTACAACTTTGTTGAATACGACGACGCAAAACATGCCTTTACCAACCCGGCGGCCACGGCTCTGGGTGAGAAATTCGACATGCCCCTGGAATACAATGCCGAGGCGGACGCGGAGTCCTGGCAGCGCATGCAGGAATTTTTGGCTGAAATTTTCAAATAGCTATTGCGCCGCCAGTGAAGCATACGTCGAAATTGTTTTGGTGGCGCAAAAATCAACCTTAATTGATTATTATTGTCAACAACCAGCAAGCATGTTGCGCGTCTATGCTGTGATCTGCGTCACAAAAACCAAAAGATCATGCCTTTTAATTTCACTTGGCTTGATGCGTTTAACATTTCACCTATAATTGCGCTGTACGAAAAGGCAAACCCGCCGAAAGACGGGGACGCAAAATCACCGGCCTAAAGAATCTTCAAGGTTCCATGGTAGCGGGATCGCCGAAACTCAAACGACCATTCGTGTCGTTTGGCCTGCGCTGCAAGCTTTTCGTGCCCATAACGATTGAGTGTTCCACTGGAACCCTCGTCATCCTCTATGTCTAATGGGAAGGAAAGATTCCATGAAAAAAAATATTTTGAAAACTTTGGCTGCTGTGGCTCTGGTTGCTCCGGTAGCTGCTTATGCTGCAACGTCCACTACTACTTTTACAGTAGGGGCAACCGTTGCAGACTCCTGTAGTGTGACGGCTAATGCACTTAGTTTCGGTAGCATCGATCCACTGGTTAATGCGACCACGAATACGGATGCAACCACCACCATTGACGTGACTTGCGCAAATGGTACTACCTACGACGTTGGGCTTGATGCTGGTGGTGCAACGGGTGCAACGGTAACTACCCGTGCAATGACCGATGGCGTCAGTGGCGCTCTGAGCTATTCCTTGTATAGTGATACTGGTCGTACTACTAATTGGGGTAACACAGTCGATACGGACACGGTATCAGGTACAGGTACTGGTGCAGCACAGACTTTAACGGTCTATGGCAGAGTCCCATCTGGTCAGGAAACAGCGCCCACAGGGACATACACAGATACTATTAATGTTACTGTAACCTACTAAGGAAGTTAATCTATGGTAGCGCGATTCCATCTAATCTTGTTTGTCGCGCTGTCGGCTCTCGGCTCCGCCCTGGGCGGAGCCGAAGTTCACGCTGCAAGTTTTCAGATTTCTCCTCTTTTAATTGAGCTGCCGCCTCAGTCCAATATCGCGACCTACACGCTGCATAACAGCGGTGAAACGCAACTGGATGTACAGGTTAGCGCTTATCGGTGGGAACAAGAGCCCGAGAGGGATCGCTTGACACCGGCCGAAAACCTGATGATCGTACCTGCCATTGTTTCAATTCCACCGGGGCGGGACCAACTGGTACGGGTGGCGCTGCGTTCTCAAAGACCGGCAAATGAGCTGAGTTACCGGCTGCACTTCCAGGAACTTCCCGCGCAGACAGCGGAAGGTGCGGTGGTGGTTCAGACCCTGCTGAAAATAAATGTACCGCTGTTTTTTGCGCCAAAGCACATTAGCACCGTATACGAACCACGGCTTTTATCCGGTTCCAAAGCATCGGAAGTGGTGGCTGAAATCACCAATACAGGTTCCCGCTATCTGCGTTTGTCGCGGCTGGTTCTGCTGAATGCGAATGGCGAGCAGATAAGTGAAGTGGACGGGCCTCTATACGTGCTACCGGGGGCAACGCGCCAATGGACTTTCGAATCGAGCTCCATCCGGAAAAACAAAGGTAAAAGTAATACCTATCAACTACAAGTGGTTTCTGGCCGGGAAAGCAATCAGCACCTGCTAGAGATTCATTAGACAGGAGCATCATGAGCGTAGGGAACAGCGGAAGAGCGCTCTTACTGCTTTTGATTTTCTGTGGCTGCGCTTCGCGGGGGTATGCGAACGAACAACAGTTCCAGGAGCTATGGTATAGCGCATCGGTAAATCATAGTGATGTCGGTGTGACAGTATTGGTACTTGAGGCCGATTCGGAATTTTTCATTCGGCAGATTGATCTCGCGCTATTGGGTATATCCATCCCGCAGGCTGACCCTTTACGCTATCAAAGCGAACTTTATTACCCCGCCCAATCCCTGCAAAGTCATGTTCTGAGCCTGGATCGCTTTACCCGACGGGCTTACTTCGTGAGCGTCAAACGACCGCATCTGCAGCGGCCGCCTTCCGACGATTTACTGCTGACAGTTACCGCTAACGGTCGTACCCTGGTGCAACCGCAGTATGTGCGTTATGAAGATGGGGAACTATTGTTGCCGGAAAGCACCATGCAGGCTATGGGAATAGCGCCGCCTAAGATCTGGACGCCGAATTTGAGTGGTGATATGCCACTGCATTCGGTGGCCGGTGAAAATTTTATCGTGAACTATCGGAATCTGTCGCTGGACGCTACGCTGTTGGCCAATGTGCTTGAAACATCCCGACTGAATGTGACCCAACATCGCGCCAAATCGGGGACGGATGAACAGGATTCTGCAACCATACCTGTGACCGGCGGCATCGCGGCTGTTTTTAATTACCAGGTCACCAGTGGTTATACCTCTGAGCGGGGTACCTGGACCAGTGGCTTTTACGATGCCTCCATAGGTACCGACAACACCACCTGCCACACCGAATATCTGGACTCCTCTGACGCGGAAGCAGGGTGGTTTCGCCTGACCACCAATTGCATCTACGATTGGCCTGATCAAAGGCTATCCGCTGTTATCGGCGATGTTATTGGTGGCAATGATCAACTGACACAACCAGTACGTTACGCCGGAATAAGGTTGGGTACTGATTTTGGACTTCAGCCGACATTGTTGACTATTCCGAGCCAGGCATTGTCTGGCATTGTTGGTTTTCCCTCTATGCTTGAGGTGTGGGTTGATCAGGCTTTGGTTTTGCGTACCGAAATTCCCGCAGGACCATTTGAAGTGCATGATATTCCCCTGCGTACCGGGGCCGGTGATGTTCGCGCTTTTGTGACACCGCCCTTTGGTAAACAACAGGTTTTATCATATGGCTTTTACGCGGATTCCTCACTATTGGCGAAAGGTTTATCCGACTGGTCAGTTGAGGCGGGTAAGCTGCGTGAGAATTTTACATCGTCAGAAGATACATACGGCGAAAGTTTCGGGGCAGTGAACTTGCGTTACGGCCTTGCCAATAGTCTTACGGCAGGCCTGGGAGTTCAGGTTACCGAAACCTTCGAATTGGCGAGTCTGAGTGCGGCTTTTACACTTGGACATTTTGCGGCAGTGGATGCAACCGTGGCCGGTAGCCAGGATAATGAAGATGTAACAGGGTCCGCATATCGCGCCAGGTTAAGCCACCAAAGCCGCTATATCAATGCATCCTATTCCATTCAGCGTAACAGTGAGGGTTATCAGGAGTTGGCCTATCTGAATCTGGCCAGAAAGCCGGAAACAATTCGCCGGACGAGCCTGGGTTTCTCTCTTGGAGGCGGTGTATCGCTAAGCTATATAGACAGTCAGCAGCGTTATTTTGACGGCAGTTCATCAGAATTCCAGTCCGCTGGACTGAATTTGCGCCTGGGACGGTTTGGCAACCTGTTGATATCCACACTGTTGCCGCAAGACAGCGGAGCCGAAAAAATTTATACCGCTCAACTTACCATTCCTCTCGGCAATAGCCACAGTGCCAGCGCTTCGGGATACACCGATGGCACAATTCAGCGCCAGGAGATCGGCATACAAAAAAATATGCCGGCGGGTCCAGGCTATGGTTACCGTTTCAACTTTGGCGACGATGGTACCACCAGTACCGGCATGGCGGACCTGCAATTACAAAACTCAATTGGACGAGTCAGTCTGCAGGGCTTCAAATTTGGTGAGACGGAAACCGCATCGGTGCAGGCATCGGGCAGTGTGGTTGTTTCTGGAGAGGGAATAGAACTGTCCCGACGTTCATCGGGCAGCTATGCGATAGTAGAGGTAGGCGCGCCGGATATTCCGGTTTATCATGGCGGTCAACTCAAGGCCTATACCAACAAAGAAGGTAAGGCACTGGTCTCCGGTTTGCGACCCTATGAAAACAATGTCATCAGTATTAGAGCGGAAGATGTGCCTTTGAATGTACAGCCACAGGCTTTGTCTGCCAATGTTAAACCGGGTCGACGGGAAGTTGTGACGGCGGCATTCAAGTTCCAGCGGGAACGTTACGTCACGGGAAGATTACAAACAGTTGATGGAAAGGTCATACCAGCCGGTTCGGTCATTCATATCGCTGGAGGCGGCGAATCCATAGTCGGTCAGGGCGGCCAGTTTTTTGTCAGCGTATCTGGAGATAAACTTGGCTTGGAAGTTATCCTGTTGAAAGGGCAATGCATCCTTGATACGCCCTTGGCCACCGACAAATCCACAGTCGTGACCGATCTAGGTCAACTGACCTGTAGAAGAAAGTGATTATGAAACTTTATGAATTGACAGTGTTAGGTGTAGCCGCTCAATTATTTTGTATGCCGGCATTCGCCTGTACGCTATCGGCGAGTTCCTTGCAGTTTGGATCGATCAATCCGATAGCCGACATCTCCTATAACAGCAATGCATCAATCAGCATCACTTGTCCCACACTATCCAATTTTTCGGTCTCACTTTCGCCGGGTGCCGGAACCTATACGCAGCGAACCATGATGTCAGGTGTGGACACATTGAAGTACAACATGTTCCTGGATGCCGCCAGAACGCAGGTATGGGGTGATGGCACATCTTCAACTGTCACCTGGAACAGCACCACCGACAGCTCCGGCGTTACTCAAACCGTCTATGGGCATGTTCCTCATCAACCGCAGGCCTACCCCGGCAGCTACGCCGATAGCATAACTGTGACAGTCACTTTTTAACAGGTATCTCGCCTCAATGGAGGGCGGAAAAGCCCGCTTTCGGTCCAGTCAGTCCTGGTGCTGTACGGCCAGCGGCCTTTTGTAGCGCAGAGCCGTCATCAGGGCAATGGCCAGCAGCACAACTGCTGCCTGGGACAGAACCCCTTGCCAGGTTGAATAGATGCCCAACCAACTGACAGAAAAATGGCCAGGAATGGACGAGACGTCAACCAGAGCGGCTTCCTGTAGAGCGGCTATTCCCTTGCCGGTGAGCACAAAGGCCAATAGCAGCATGAACCAGCTGGTGACGGCGAAGAACCGGCCAATGGGAAGCTTCACTGAATAGTGGTACAAGAGCCAGCCGACCAGGGCCAGCGCGGCGGCGCCTGCCGCAAGACCGCCTAATACGGTCGGACCTTGGCTATTCGCGGCCTGGGTCATGAGAGACTGATAAAAGAGTACCGTTTCAAATACTTCCCGATACACGGCAATGAAGGACAAGCCCGTAATGCCCCAGAGAGTACCGGCCTTGAGATGGCGATTAACGGCGCGGTTGATGTAATCCTGCCAGTGCGACGCGTGAGTCTTGCTGTGCATCCAAAAGCCGACATAGAACAATACTGTAATCAAGACACTGACAGTAATCGGTAGAAGCAACTCTCAGAATGGGTACCTGGATTGGCTTTGGATTGGAAAGATGTCACACATCATCTTTTGTCAGGGCAGGCTCTTAGGCTTGAAATCCTGCCGCTTGTGAATCACTGCCAGCACATAACACTGGCTATTTTCGATTTCGTACATAATCCGGTACGAATAAATATGTAATTCCCGGATATTTGTCTTGCCTAGTTCGGGCGCAATTTTTCCGATTTCCGGTAGTTCGTTCAGAATGTCTGTCTTCTCCCGAATCTCCTGAGCTACCTTTCTGGCGTAGTGTCGAGAGTCGTCAGCGATAAAATCATGGATATGCTTGAGGTCCGCCCGGGCTGGCTGCGTCCATATCACCACGAATCTATGTCCCGTTGCAGTTCTTCACTGGTGAGGATTTGACCATTTTCCACGGCTTCCTGTCCTTTACGAACTTTGTCGAGTACGTAAAGCTGGTACATGATCTCTTCCATGTCCGCTGTATCTGGCAGTTGGTTAATCGTATTTAGAGCCTCTTGTTTAGCCGCTTGCATGGTAGCTGCCTCCTGGGCTGTGCCCACGTTTGTCAATAGTGCCGTCTAGCGATTGGCATCGGTAATTTAATCACGGTTTCTTGAGTAAAAGAAACCACCAAACAAGACACCCCTCGCAAGCTCGCCCGCTGTATTGGCAGGCGGCAGTTGTTCAGCGAGGATTTTAAACGTGGTCCCGTCAGTCCTGATGCCGAGCCACCAAACCCCGCTTATAATGAAGAGCTATCATCAGGGCGATCGCCAGCAGTACAACTGCTGCCTGGGACAGAACCCCTTGCCAGGTTGAATAGATGCCCAACCAACTGACAGAAAAATGGCCAGGAATGGACGAGACGTCAACCAGAGCGGCTTCCTGTAGAGCGGCTATTCCCTTGCCGGTGAGCACAAAGGCCAATAGCAGCATGAACCAGCTGGTGACGGCGAAGAACCGGCCAATGGGAAGCTTCACTGAATAGTGGTACAAGAGCCAGCCGACCAGGGCCAGCGCGGCGGCGCCTGCCGCAAGACCGCCTAATACGGTCGGACCTTGGCTATTCGCGGCCTGGGTCATGAGAGACTGATAAAAGAGTACCGTTTCAAATACTTCCCGATACACGGCAATGAAGGACAAGCCCGTAATGCCCCAGAGAGTACCGGCCTTGAGATGGCGATTAACGGCGCGGTTGATGTAATCCTGCCAGTGCGACGCGTGAGTCTTGCTGTGCATCCAAAAGCCGACATAGAACAATACCACTGCTGCAAGCAGGGCAGCCACGCCCTCCATCACCTCACGGCTGGCGCCGCTGATACTGATCAGGTGCTCGGCCGCCCACCAGGTTAACAGGCCCATTGCCAGGGCGCCCACCCACCCCAGATGAACGTACTTCAATGCACCCGACTGCCCGGTTTTCACCAGTACGGCCCCCAGGGCCAGTATGACGAGCAGCGCTTCAAGGCCTTCGCGCAGGAGAATGATGAAGCTGGCGCTGAACAGCGCAACGCTGGACAGGCTTGAGCTTTGCAGCATCGTGCTGGCTGTGTCGAGACCGGCGAGTACCTTGTTCAGTCCACTGGCGACGGCGGCGTCCTGGCCCGGCTGTCCGACCAGTTGCCGATAGGCCATGAAATCTGCTTCGACCATTTGCCGTAACTGTGGGTTGTGGGCATCCAGAGCATTCTCGATCAATTCAAAACCGTCCAGGTAGGCGCTTACGGCCAGTTGCCGCGCTTGCGCAAAGTTCCCTTGCTGGTAGGCCTGGAAGGAGGCTTGCAGGTTACGTCGCGTCACTTGCAATGGGTCCTTGTTCCCGTGGTGTTCGAACAGGATGCGTGGATGCGCGCGCAGAGCAGTGATTGCAGAGAGAGTCAGATCCGGGCTCTGTTTGGCCAGCACCTCGGGGCTCAGGCTTACGAAGTTTTGCAGATCTACTGCGGTGTCAGTGAGCGGGGGAGGAGCTTCCGCGAACGCCAGATTTCCCGCGTAAAATGCCAGCGACCAGCGCATCTGATCCGTCAGATGAGTGAAGGCCGGCATCGCGGTACCGTCCAACCCTTTGGAGATGGCGTCGTACAAGCCAAGCAGTGAGCGGTTTTGGGCGCGCAATTTATCGGTAAAATCCGTGGGCGAGGGGTCCAAACCCGCCGCCAAGGGGCCATTACCCTGACCCAAAGTGCCGTGGCACGCGGAGCAGTTTTCCTGAAAAAGGGTCTGCGTGGCCTCAACAGTGAGTAGCGAATCCGGCAGGCTCAATTGGGGCGACAGAGCGAGTAGCTGTTCGCGGATTTTGTCCGTGAGTGGGCGTACCACGGTTGCGGAGGCTTTGGTGTTGATTGCATTCTTAAGCTGCCGAGCGGTGGCGCGAAACTCGGTGGCGGGGCTATTGGGATTCTCTCCACCGACATCCTGACCCTGTTCGACAATAAGGGCGGAAAATTCCTGCATTTCCTGATATTCGCTGCGGTTGATGACTTCGCCGTCCTGGATGGCTTCCGTATAGTCCACGCCTATGTATTCGGCAAGTTGCAGCAGTTGCCGAACGGTGTCCTGTTCGGTCTGCGCCAGGGCCGGTAGAGCAAGCCACAAACAGAGGAACAGGAAGCTTCTGTTTAGCCAGAGCCTTGCTTGCGTGCCCATTTTTACCACGTCGATACCTCGCTTGACGCAATCTACCGTCATTTGTTAACAAAATAAGAATGATTCCTATTATACAAGAGTGACGTCACATCTCATACGACAAACAACAATTTTTGTGGGGAGACTGGACCTTGTAGATCGAAAGTGATTGTGTCATTTAAGTGTCTTTCGGCTTCACCCTGCGCTTTTCTGCTCTACAAGGGCAAAAAAAAGCCCCGCATGGCGGGGCTTGTGGGTTTGGCTGGATTAGCAGCAACTTAAACTGCCACATCCTCAATCTGCACAGCCGCAATCCGTTTACCTTCCTCGGCACCTTTCTGAAACGACGCTATCTGGTCGAAATTCATATAGCGGAAGATTTCATCTGACATGGAGTCGATCTTGTTGGCGTACTCCATATATTCCTCGACCGTTGGCAGTCGGCCAATAATGCCGCCCACGGCTGCCAATTCAGCAGAGGTGAGGTAGACGTTGGCGCCAGTGCCCAGGCGGTTGGGGAAGTTGCGGGTGGAGGTGGAGAGCACGGTGGCGCCATCCGCTACCCGTGCCTGGTTACCCATGCACAGGGAGCAGCCGGGCATCTCGGTGCGCACGCCGTTGCGGCCGTAGATGTTGTAGTAGCCTTCCTCCATCAGGGTGTGCTGGTCCATTTTGGTGGGCGGCGACATCCAGAAGCGGGTTTTCAGACCGGCCTTGTTGGACTCCATCAGCTTGCCGGCGGCGCGGAAATGGCCGATGTTGGTCATGCAGGAGCCGATAAAGACTTCGTCCACTTTATCGCCTGCAACCTCGGACAACAGTCGTGCGTCATCCGGGTCATTGGGGCAGCAGACGACTGGTTCTTTTACGTCCGCCAGATCAATTTCGATGACGGCTGCGTATTCCGCGTCGGCATCGGCTTCGAGCAGGCTTGGCTTTGCCAGCCACTCTTCCATCTTGCGCGCACGGCGTTCCAGGGTGCGGGCATCGCCATAACCTTCGCTGATCATCCAGCGCAGCAGGGTGATGTTGGAGCGCAGGTATTCCGCCACGGATTCTTCGGACAGCTTGATGGTACAGCCGGCGGCGGAGCGCTCGGCGGAGGCGTCGGACAGCTCGAAGGCCTGTTCGGCGGTGAGATTGTCCAGTCCTTCAATTTCCAGTATGCGGCCGGAGAAGATGTTCTTCTTGCCTTTCTTGTCGACGGTGAGCAGGCCTTCCTTGATCGCATAGTAGGGGATGGCGTGCACCAGGTCGCGCAGGGTGATGCCAGGCTGCATCTTGCCTTTGAAACGCACCAGTACCGATTCAGGCATATCCAGTGGCATAACGCCGGTGGCGGCGGCAAAGGCCACCAGCCCGGAACCGGCGGGGAAGGAGATGCCCATGGGGAAACGGGTGTGGGAGTCACCGCCAGTACCCACAGTGTCCGGCAGCAGCATGCGGTTCAGCCAGGAGTGAATGATGCCGTCGCCTGGGCGCAGGGACACACCGCCACGGGTCATGATGAAGTCCGGCAGGGTGTGTTGGGTGTCGATGTCCACCGGCTTGGGGTAAGCCGCCGTGTGGCAGAAGGACTGCATGGTCAGGTCGGCGGAGAAGCCCAGGCAGGCCAGGTCTTTCAGCTCATCGCGGGTCATGGGACCGGTTGTGTCCTGGGAGCCGACAGTGGTCATGCGCGGTTCGCAGTAGCTGCCCGGACGCACGCCAGCGCCTTCCGGCAAGCCGCAGGCGCGGCCGACCATTTTCTGGGCAAGGGTGAAGCCTTTCTTGGTATCTTCCGGCTGAGCGGGAATACGGAACAGGTCAGTCGCACCCAGGCCCAGGGATTCACGCGCCTTGGAGGTCAGGCCGCGGCCGATGATCAGGTTGATACGGCCACCGGCGCGCACTTCATCCAGCAGCACCGGGGATTTCAGTTCAAATTCGGAAATCACTTCGCCGGCTTCATTGAGAATCTTGCCGTCGTAGGGGCGGATTTCGATGATGTCGCCCATGTTCAGATCGTCAACCGGCGCTTCAAATACCAGAGCGCCGGCATCTTCCATGGTGTTGTAGAAGATGGGGGCGACTTTGCCGCCGATGCAGATGCCGCCGCCGCGCTTGTTGGGCACGCCGGGAATGTCTTCGCCGAAATACCAGAGCACGGAGTTGGTGCCGGATTTACGGGAGGAGCCGGTGCCCACCACGTCGCCAACGAAGGCGACCGGGTAGCCCTTGTCCTGAATATCGCGGATTTGCGCGATAGGGCCGCGCACGCCGGGTTCTTCCGGCTTCAGGCCGTCGCGCTCCATTTTGTACATGGCCAGCGCGTGCAGCGGGATGTCCGGGCGGGACCAGGCGTCGGGGGCAGGGGACAGGTCGTCGGTGTTGGTTTCACCGGTGACCTTGAATACGGCCACTTTGATGGATTCCGGCACGGATGCGCGCTTGGTGAACCACTCGCCGTTGGCCCAGCTCTCCAGAACGCTCTGGGCGTGGCCGTTGCCGGCTTTCGCCTTTTCTTCCACATCGTGGAAAGCATCGAACACCAGGAGGGTATGCTTGAGTTCTTCGGCGGCCAGTGACGCCAGTTCGCTGTTGTCCAACAGGGACACCAGGGTTTCAATGTTGTAGCCGCCGTGCATGTTGCCCAGGAGCTTGATCGCGTCTTGCTTGCTGATCAGAGGAGAGGAGGCTTCGCCCTTGACGATGGCTGAGAGAAAACCGGCTTTCACGTAAGCTGCTTCGTCGACACCGGGCGGTACGCGGTTGGCAATCAGGTGCAGAAGTGCTTCTTCTTCGCCAGTGGGGGGTGTTTTCAGCAATTCAACCAGGTCCGCTACCTGCTCCGCCGACAAGGGTTTGGGGGGAATTCCCTGGGATTCACGTTCAGCAAGGTGTTCGCGATAGGCTTCAAGCACGTTCGTTTCCTCTTATGAGTGTGTAATACTCGCTCCAGCGGGATCTCCGTCGTGCGAGGCTATCGATGTCGTCATCGATACACGGGCTTCGGGCCCGCTGCGGCCGTAAAGCCGCTTTCCGGGGCGCGAATTCTACATTATTCGCGCCAAACTGTTAAGGCCGAGCTTGGGTTCCCTGGAGCGATAGCCGGCTGGATTGATGGGGCGCTTTTTGTTATGTTGCGCCCGCTCGTTGTTGTATCTCAGTTGTTGTATCTCATAGGTGCCGTCCCTCATGTTCAAGCCGATCAAAACCCCCTGTATCGGTGTCTGTTCCACGGGCATTGGGGACGACGTCTGTCGCGGCTGCAAGCGCTTTGCCCATGAAGTGATCGACTGGAATGCCTACAGTCACGAGCAGCGCGCGGCAATTGATGCACGCTTGCAGATTCTGCTGCGTCAGGTGGTGGAAGCCAAGATCCGGGTGGTGAACGAGCCACTTCTGCGTCAGCAGATTGACCATCAGCAAATCCGCTATAATCCTGATCACAACAGCTATTGCTGGGTTTTTGACCTGCTCAAGGCTGGTGCCGGTCAGATTGATGACCTGGCCCTCTATGGCTGCGAATTGAATCCGGAGTGGCGGGGCAAATCCCTGCGCGAGCTGAAAGCCGCGATAGATGCGGATTTCTATACCTTGTCCCGCGCCCATTATGACCGTTATTTTGCGCCTCGCATCAGCCCTATCGATTAACCGAAGCAATCAATCCGAAGTGACTAATGGAAGATACGATTCTCAAATTCCTGCTCTGTGAAACCCCGGACTCCTGGGTGGAGGCCGCCGTGGCGCAGCCTAAACTGCTGCTGATTGATCATGCCAATTGCGAAAAAAAGGCGGCGAGCACGGCCTTGAACCTGATGTACCGCTACGTGGACGATTACGTGCTGCTCAACAAGATGTCGCGGCTGGCGCGGGAGGAGTTGCGGCATTTCGAGCAGGTGATTGCCATCATGAAGCGGCGCGGCATCGTCTATGAACAACTTACGGCATCGCGCTATGCGGCGGAATTGCGCAAAGCCGTGCGCAGTTCCGAGCCGGGCAAGCTGATAGATACCTTGATAGTGGGGGCCATCATCGAAGCGCGATCCTGCGAGCGCTTCGCCAAACTGGCACCTCATGTGGATGATGAACTCCGGAAATTCTACGAATCCTTATTGAAATCCGAGGAACGCCACTACCGGGACTATCTGGCCCTGGCCCGCAAGGCTGCCAGCGGAGAAAGTATTATTGAGCGCACCCGCTTTTTCCTGGAAAAAGACAAGGCCTTGGTGTTGGAGCGCGATGACGAATTCCGCTTCCACTCCGGCCCCGCCAGCCAGCAGTTGCATTGAAACAGAGGGAAAAGGGAAAAGGGAAAAGATTCGTGCCCCTGCGAGTGTAGTGCATAAATGTTTTATCGGAGACTGTTACTGATCGCTTGGCCAGCCTATCCTCGGCCCCATATTCTTTTCCCTTTTCCCTTTTCCCTTTTCCCTTGGCCTAAGCTTGCAGCTCAAACCTCCTTCCCAATCTCAAAATCCACCAGAACCGTGGCTTCCGGCGTGGCCTGCAGGTACCAGCCGTGTTGTTCCCAGTCACCCAAAACTATGCGTTCGCCGGGGGTTCCGTCCAGATTGAGGGCATGGCGGTTGGGGCGGTGGGTGTGGCCGTGAATGAGGGTTGTGACCTGGTGCTGGCGCAGGACTTTCAATACCTCTTCCGGAGATACATCCATAATGTCCTCGGCCTTCATGCTGCTCATGCTTTTGCTCTGCGCACGCAACTGAGCCGCCATCTGCCGTCGTTGCGCCAGGGGCATTGCCAGCACGCCGGCTTGCCACTGGGGGGAACGCACTTGCTGGCGGAACTGCATGTACTCCAGGTCCCCCGTGCAGAGGCTGTCGCCGTGCATCAGTAACACCGGTTTGCCATAGAGATCCACGACTGTGGGGTCCGGCAGCAACTCCAGGTGGGCTTCCCGGGCAAAATCTTCGCCTATCAGAAAATCCCGGTTGCCGTGCATGAATCGCACGGGCGTGCCGGCATTGGCGTAAGCGGCCAGGGTTTCTTTGAGGCGGGCGGCAAAATCGGAGTCATCGTCATCGCCGATCCAGGCATCAACAAAATCACCCAGAATATAGAGAGCATCCGCACCGGCGGCGGTTGTCGCCAGAAAGTTTTCAAAGGCTTCGGTGATGGCCGGACGTTCCGCCGACAGGTGCAGGTCCGAAATAAAAAAGGTCGCCACTGGTCAATCCAGGCTGGCGCGTTCAATGACTACAGGCTGCTTCGGTACATCCTGGTGATGACCATGGGAACCTGTGGGCACCTTTCTGATCTTGTCCACGACATCCATGCCTTTGGTAACCTTGCCGAACACGCAGTAACCCCAACCCTGTGTGGATTTGCCGGAGTGATTGAGGAAATTATTATCGGTCAGGTTGATAAAGAACTGTGAGCTGGCACTGTGGGGATCGTTGGTGCGGGCCATGGCAATGGTGCCTTTGTCGTTTTTGAGGCCATTGTCGGCTTCGTTGTCGATAGGCGCACGCGTCTCTTTCTGCTCCATCTCCTTGGTGAAGCCGCCGCCCTGAATCATGAAGCCGTCGATCACTCGATGAAATATAGTGCCATCAAAGAAACCGTCTTCAACGTACTTCTGGAAATTCGCGGCCGTTTTGGGGGCTTTCTCAAAGTCCAGTTCCAGTTCT
This sequence comes from uncultured Cellvibrionaceae bacterium, assembly GCA_964515945.1. Lineage (GTDB taxonomy): Bacteria > Pseudomonadota > Gammaproteobacteria > Pseudomonadales > Cellvibrionaceae > CAYQQJ01. The sequence goes on along the minus strand of CAZEWY010000012.1, from coordinate 11,224 downwards.
ATATCACCGGAATTCGTATGCAAGGTAATCATTTATGGCTCCTTGTGGATAATTGTTGTTCAACCTGACGCTGCCCGGGGCGGATCAGGGCGGATAATGATACGCGGTTTGGCCATAATCCGGAACCATTCGACCACACCGGCTGGCGGTGTTGGCACAGGGAAGGCCCAAGCGCGCTATAATGCCCGTTTTGAGACAGCACATTAGGTCCGTCAAGCGGCTGGAGATTTATGACCGACGACACACATCCCCTGAATTTTCTGCAGAAGATCATCAAGGACGATCTCGAGTCCGGTGCCTACAAGCAATTGGTGACGCGATTTCCGCCGGAACCCAATGGCTATCTGCATATCGGGCATGCCAAGTCCATCTGCCTGAATTTCGGCCTGGCCGAGGAGTTTGGCGGCCGCTGCAATCTGCGCTTCGACGATACCAACCCCACTCGCGAGGAGCAGGAATACGTCGCCGCCATTATGGAGGACGTTCGCTGGCTCGGTTACACCTGGGCGGACGAAGTCAAATATGCCTCCAGTTACTTCGATCAGTTCTACGCCTGGGCGCAGCACCTGGTGCGGGAGGGCAAGGCCTATGTCTGCGACCTCAGTGCCGAGGAAACGCGCGAATACCGCGGCACTCTGACGGAGCCCGGCAGGAACTCTCCGTACCGTGATCGCTCGGTGGAGGAAAATCTGGAATTACTGGAAGGCATGCGCGTCGGCAAGTACGACGAGGGCAGCCGCGTCCTGCGCGCCAGAATTGACATGGCCCATGGCAACATGAATATGCGGGATCCGACCCTGTATCGCATCCGCAAGCAAAGCCACCACCAGACCGGGGACAAGTGGTGCATTTATCCCACCTATGATTTCGCCCATGGCCAGGAAGATGCCATAGAAGGCATTACTCACTCCATTTGTACATTGGAGTTCGCAGACCATCGACCTCTATATGACTGGTTCATCGAAAACCTGCCGGTTCCCAGCCGACCGCGCCAGTATGAATTCGGCCGCCTGAACCTCAATTACACAGTAACTTCCAAGCGCAAGCTCAAGCAGCTGGTGGATGAGGGCCATGTCGAGGGTTGGGACGACCCGCGCATGCCGACCATTGCCGGTTTCCGTCGTCGCGGCTACACGCCGGCGGCTATCCGCAAATTCTGCAACATGATTGGCGTGACCAAATCCGACGGTGTGGTGGATGTCGCCATGCTGGAACATGCCATTCGGGACGACCTGGACAAGAACGCACCGCGCGCCATGTGTGTCCTGCGCCCCCTCAAGGTGGTACTGACCAATTATCCCGCCGGCAAAACAGAAACCTTACGGGCACCGGGACATCCCAATCGCGACGACCTGCCTGCCAGGGAGCTACCATTCGGTGGAGAGGTTTTTATAGACGCGGACGATTTCCGTGAAGAAGCCAACAAGAAGTACAAGCGTCTGGTGCTGGGTAAGCGCGTGCGTTTACGTAATGCCTACGTCATCGAAGCTGACGAAGCTATCAAAGATGGCGCCGGCAACATCATCGAACTCCGCGCACGTATTGTCGAGAATACACTGGGTCGCGACCCCGAAGATGGTGTAAAACCAAAGGGCGTTATCCATTGGGTAGCCGCTCATGACTGCTGTGACATGGAAGTTCGACTCTATGAGCGTCTGTTTAACACGCCATCGCCGGGTAGTGGCGGCCGCGACTTTCTGGAAGACCTGAACCCCGAGAACCTGGTTGTATTGCAGCATTGTAAGGGCGAAAAAGGTTTGGCCGACGCCGAGCCGGGACAGGGTTTTCAGTTTGAGCGGGAAGGTTATTTTTGCCGCGACAGTAAATCCGAAGGTTTGGTTTTTAACCGCACCATTACGTTGCGTGATAGTTGGGCGAAGATTGAAAGTAAAGAGTGACCGAGTTTTTTATCGTAAGGTAGTGGGTTAGCCGTGCAGGGGAGCATTTCTGAAAACGCCGTGAACCCATCCATGGGGGCTGCCCCACGAGGTCCCTCTCGTGAGGGTTTCAGAAATGCTCCCCTGCACGGCTTAAGTCGAAGATTATGTTCTTCTTGTGGAACATTTCGGCATGCCAATATTGGTTATAGTTTCGCTTCTTTCTGATCCCGCCAGAACACGATAATCAATTCCCAGTTGTCCGGGTCGGACAAGTGAGACATTCTGAAACCAGCAGGCGGAGCGAGACAAGTACTATGAAGCAGGACTTCATGCGCAGCTGGCCGCTCGCGATAAGGCTTTGGAAAAAGTACTAGTAATGATGTGTCCAGGACGGACAGGTGAGGCTTTCTGAAACCCTCACGAGAGGGACCTCGTGGGGGAGCCCCCATGGATGGGTTCACGGCGTTTTCAGAAAGCCTCACCTGTTCGGCCGAGATTTTTCTTACGATAACCCACTAAGAAAATCCACTAAGCAAACTCATAAAGCAAACCCAATACTATGACAAACCAACAGTTGACCATCTACAACACAGCTACCCGCAAAAAAGCGATCTTCGAGCCACTGGAGCCGAATCGGGTAAAAATGTATGTCTGCGGGCCGACTGTGTACAACTACGTGCACATCGGCAACGCGCGCCCGGTGGTGGTATTCGACGTTTTGTTCCGAGTGTTGAAAACGCTCTATCCGGACGTGATTTACGCGCGCAACATTACCGACATCGATGACAAAATCATGAAGGCCGCCAAGGAAAACGGCGAGCCGATTGAAGCGCTCACCCGGCGTTATGCCACTGAATTTGACAAGGATATGGTGGCACTCAATGCCTTGCCGCCCACCATAGTGCCTTACGCCACCCAGCACCTGGAGCCGATGATTCAGATGGTCGCGCGGCTTGTTGATCAGGGTCATGCCTACGCGGCCGAGGGGCATGTGCTGTTCGATGTTAAATCCATGCCGGATTACGGCAAGCTGTCCAATCGTGCACTGGAAGATATGCTGGAAGGCGCCCGGGTCGAGGTGGCGGAATACAAGAAATACGCTGGCGATTTTGTCCTGTGGAAGCCCTCCGCCGATGACGAGCCAGGCTGGGACAGTCCCTGGGGTCGCGGGCGGCCTGGCTGGCATCTGGAATGCTCGGCAATGATCGAAAAGCATCTCGGGGATACCATCGACATTCACGGTGGTGGGCGCGATCTGATCTTTCCTCACCACGAAAATGAATTGGCCCAAAGCCGTTGCGCCCACGGCGGCAAAGACTATGTGCGTTACTGGATGCACAACGGTTATATCAATATCGATGGCGAGAAAATGTCCAAATCCCTCGGCAATTTCCGCACAGTGCGGGAACTGCTGGAGCAGTATCACGGTGAAGTTATCCGTTTTGCACTCCTGTCTGCCCAATACCGTTCCGAGTTGGGGTTTTCCAAGGATCTGCTCGATCAGTCGAAAGCGAGTCTCGACGCTATTTACGGGGCGTTGCGCAAAGTCGGACAGATCGAGCCTGATAGCTCGGTCGATATCGCACAGACACCGGCTTACCGCGCACTGCTGGATGATTTGAACACGCCCCTTGCCATTAGCGAAATGCATCAGCTTGTCAAACAGCTTAACAAAGCCGGTTCCGCAAAAGATTCTGTCCCAGCTCCGACCATAAAAGGGCAGTTGCAGGCCATTGGCGACCTTCTCGGCATATTGCAGAGCGACCCCGATGATTGGTTTACCCAAGGTGAGGGTAGCGATACCCGGTGGATTGATGATCTGGTGGCGGAACGGCAGCAGGCGAAGCTCGACAAGAATTATGCCCGCGCGGACGAAATACGCGTGCAGTTGCAGGCGCAGGGCATAGCTCTGGAAGATTCCCGTGACGGGACTGTCTGGCGCCGTGAAAGCTGACAATTCCTGTTCAGCGGCGGATTTTTACCTGTTGCAGCGGCGGCCGGAGTTCGTGGCGGTATTGGAGCAACAGTTGATTTTCGAGAGTGCGGGTTTAAGCGAACATGAGCTTATACAGCGTCTGGATGACGCCGGAAGCTTTACCGATTGGCTGAGCGGCGACAAAACACTGGCGTTGTTTCAAAAGCATTTTGCCACCATGCACTGCCTTTATCATCTGCAATCGCGATATGCGAAAAAGGGGCGGGAGCTGACAGTATCACCCCTGAGCATTCGATTGCGGGACTTGGAGTCCGGAGCGGGGACTGACGTGGGCGAAAACACCAGTGGTATAGGGGACTTCTACCGTGACTGGAAGAATTTCGAATCCGCCACGCCGGAATCCGTGAGTGATCTTTTACGCGGTTTCTGGCAACGCTATCAGGCAGTCGACAAGGTGGCGGAAGCGCTCGAGATACTGGAATTGCGGCAGGATGCGGACTGGAGTCAGGTCCAGGCGCAATATCGGCGTCTTGCCACGGAGTGTCATCCCGACAAGGGAGGCGACAGAGAGCGGTTCACGCGGGTGCGGCAGGCTTATGAAGTGCTGAAATCGCGGTACAGATAGGAGAG
>CAZEWY010000012.1:0-6768 GCA_964515945.1 uncultured Cellvibrionaceae bacterium | reverse complement strand
GAGCACTGGAAGCAATGCTGCTTTTGTGTGTTCCATCACAGCTCATCGGGTGATTGTCATTCAGGTGCCATCATGAGCGCATTCGCGCCAGACCTTAAGGCGCGTCCCACTTTCCCGATAAACATGGGACCATTGCGGATGACAGTTGCTAAGCGGCTTCGTTCGCCGATCCGCTTCGAGGGTGGCCCTCAGCCTTGTTCTGGCGCTCTTGTCCTGGCGCTCTTTTTCTGGCCCTAGGTGAATGTCATTCGTGATCGATTTTTTCATTTCTTGTTTTCTTCAAAAGCGAAATTTCTTCATTTAAAAGCGTGTCATTTTTGCCAATAAAAAGTGGCACTGATTTATATTTTTTAATGACATATTTAGCCTTCTTTCATATGCAAATTAAAAATTTGCCATGAATAACCATGCCGCTCTATACTCAATCGACTGCGCCAGATATAAGAATAAATCGACTGACGCTTTCGGGCTATGCTGTTGTGTCACGGGCTGTGCTGTCTAATCAATAGTGATGTCAATAGCGGTACCAATAATTGTTGTACCAGTAAAATCCTGAAATTTTTATTTTATTTTGTTTGTTAACTTGTGAGACAAAACTCAAAGTCTGCAATGCGGTCAAAATAACGCCCGAATGATTGTGTTCCTCCCTGAATACAATTTCATCCGGTGGAATCTGAACGCGCTTTAGAGTGAGGTTGTCCATCACGCTACAGTTTCATTCCCTGTTCAGACTTTCTCCGTTACCCAAAAAAAGATAAAGAGAGGTGATGATGATGTTTGAAATTTCCCGTTCGAAAGAGAAAAGCAAGGCAAGAGTGCCGTGGCATCGGAGGTCATCAGCCATATTGGCTGCGTCCGCCTGCATGCTGGCGTCCCTGGCTTTTTCGCAGCAGGCGTTGGCAGTGGTATTTCAGGCAGAGGACTACAATGCCTTTTACGATACGACGCCGGGCAATACCGGTGGCGCCTATCGCAATGACGACGTGGATATAGAAGTTTCCAGCGATAGCAGTGGTGTCTACAACGTCGGCTGGACTGCGGCGGGTGAATGGCTGGCGTTCAATAATCTGAATATACCGACAACCGGCACTTATACGATTCGTTTTCGTGTGGCAAGCGTTGGCGGCGGTACGATTTCAGCAGATTTGAATGCCGGCTCAATTGTCCTCGGTAGTTGGTCAATACCCGACACAGGCGGCTGGCAGAACTGGCAGACCATTTCCCATACAGTGAATATCAATGCCGGTAACTATAGCCTGGGTGTCTTTGCCACTACGGGCAACTGGAATCTGAACTGGGTAGAAATTACCGGTAACAGCACCAGTGCGCCAGTAACTCTGTATCAGCATTGCAGTTACGGCGGCTATTCTGCCGGCTTGCAGGTGGGAAGCTATACCTTGAACCAATTGCAAGCCTTGGGCGTGCAGAATGATGATCTGTCCTCCTTGCGCGTCGCCAGTGGCTATAAAGCAACCTTGTACCAGCACCACGATTTCACTGGCAACACTGTTGTGATAACCGGCGATGATGACTGCCTGGTCAACGAGGGCTTTAACGATGATATCAGCTCGGTTGTGGTATCCCAGGATTCGGGTGACCCCGTCGATCCCGGTGAGCCAGGTACGGCGAATGGCACCCACAAGCGCTTGAAAATCATCAACGGCTGCGGCGGCGACATGTGGATTCAATGGCTGTCAGCGCCGGGTGTGACCTTCAATGCGCCGAATCGCCACAGACTTTCCGGCCTCGGCAGCTATATCGAGTATGACATTCCTGACAAGGGCCTGCCGTCCATGCGTTTCTGGCCTGGCTTTGGTTGTGATTCCAATGGCCATAATTGTAGGGTAGGTGCCAGTGGCGGTCCTGCGACACTAGGCTTCACTTGTCCGCCGGAAGGTTGTGCTCCGCCTATCGATACCAAATTCGAAGCGACCTTCGGCTGCATTCCCGGTGTGACGGATTCCCAATGCTTCCAGAATCCATCCAATGGCCAGCCTCTGGGTCGAGGGGACTGGTGGAACTCCAGTATGGTTGACGGCTTTACCGCACCCGTGAAGGTCGAGGTTAACGGGTACTGCCCGGTAGGCCCTCAGCCGGCACCCGTCTTTGGTCCCGGTGGACCTCCCGGCGGTGTGATTGACTGTTCGGGTGTGCGTGTTTCCGAATGTCCCACCAATGAAGATCTGAGCACCAACGGCCAGTTCCCGTCGCTGTCTAATGTCAGCCTGGTTGCGACCAATCCCGCGACTGGTGCTACAGGAGGCTGTTATTCACCCTCCGCCAAGCTGACATTCAATCACTGGGCCGGCGGATTCCCGACCTATACGCCGGATTCGCCACAGGCTCAGATGTATGCCTGTCCGACTCCACCCATCAGTCCGGAACAGTGCATGGCCGGTCCGGCTGACAGTACGGATTACCGTAATATGATTCACTCGCACTGTGAAACCTATGCGTATCCCTACGATGATGGCGTTGGCCTGTCCAGTTGTCCGGCAGCAACCAACGTAACCTATGAAGTCACCTTCTACTGTCCGCAGTAAGTCTGGTAAATTCCTCCTTCCCGGCTTCGGGAAGGAGGATTTCTCCTTGGTAAACCCGCAAGGCTAACTTGTTCGCTTAAGTATCTATAGCAACCCCATTTTGTTTGCAGCGATCTTGATGTCCGGCGTTCGCCAGGGCGTTTTCAGAATTTCCTGCATCAACTCGCGTGCCTCGGTGGGCCTCTGCATTTTCTGAAAGCTTCGCACCAGAAGGAACTTGGCTTTGGCATTAGGCCGGATTTCATGGTTGCGTCTGGCGAATGACAATAGCCTCTGGTCCGGCTGCTCGCGTCCCAGCATATACTCGATAAAATGGCCCAGAGCGGCATTCGGATAAAGTTGGTAGCGTCTTGCGAAAAGTTCATCGGCCTGTTGATAAAGAGTATTGGCAGTTTCGGGGTCACTCGCGTACAGGATACTGGCCAGGGCACTGATGAATTCTGGATTTTGAGTTTTATCGATTACTTTTCGATATAGGGCGATGGCGGCGTCCGTTTCTCCGGTCAGGTACAAGGCTTCGGCCAGATGCTCTTCAATCAGCCAATAACCTGAGTAAGCCCGGTCGGCCAGTGTGTAATGAGCGAGCGCTTCCTTATAGCGTCTGTAATCCAGATCCAACAAACCCCGCTGCAACTCCAACCAGGCGAAGGCCCGCATTTCCTTGACCGATACCATTTCCCCAGCTTCCTCGTATAAGCGATCAGCGTCCGCCGGATGACCGGTCTTGGCCTTGTAGTATGCGAGCCGCGCAAGATTGTCCCAACTGCGATTGTTTTCAATCAGCTGTTTATAACCGGCCAATGCCTCCTGATAGCGACCCTCCTGAAACGCCAGGTCCGCCTGTAGCACGGCAACCTGTGGGTGTGACGCCGAGGGCAGGGCGCCCAGCACTGCTTTGGCTTCCGCCAGCCGGTGCAGTTTGAAATCGAGATTGGCCTGAAACAGCAACAGTTCCTGGGAAGGCCCGTAAATATTCAGTGTTTTGTCGATGGCTGAATCCACGGCTTTGAAGTCGGAAAAGCTGCCGCTCAATGACGACCGCTGGTAAAGTCGATAAACCAGTTCGGCAGCCTTGTGGCGATCAGGGGTAATTTCCAGGTCCTCTCGCAGAGCGGCGATCTTGTTTTCGATTTCGGCAATTTCCGTCTGGTAGGCAGTTGGCTTGTCAGCCGGCTGACAGGCGCAAATTAACAGCACCAGGGGCAGGATGATGAATCTCATTGAAGGATCTCCCGTGGTTTTTCAGCACAGAATGATTTGGGTTAATTTGATGTTAGGTCGGGTTAGCCGTGAAGCGTAACCCGACCAGGATAGGCAACCAGTCGTACCGGTCAGTGTGGCTGGTACTCCGTGGTATCACCATCCGGCCAGGGGGCGGCCAGGTAGGGGAAATGATCCAGGAAGGGTTTGTCATTCTTCAGCGGATTGGGCACGGTTTTGGGTTCAATAGGCGCACTCTCCCACAGGGCGGGTTGATTCAGAGTCTCGATATTGCAGGGTTTGTCGCCGCAGTTTTTGCTCATATCGAGGAAAGTCGCCAGGAAGCGCGTGGCCACTTGGTCCTCTGGCCTGCGTCCATAGGGCCAGGTGCCCGTGGTGTCCATATCGACGGATGTCAGATTCGGAATGAAAACCTCGAAAGTGCGTTTCAGTGGGATATCCTTGCCGCTTTTGTTCCAGGAGTCGTCCGGCATTTTCAGTCTCTGGAACAAACAGTCTTTTACGCGAGGGAACGCAACGGTTGCCAGCTTATAAGTTTTATGCACGGAAACCGGTGAGTTGTCGTGATCAAAGCAGGTGGGCAGGCCCAGAGCACTGACCGACGGCCCAAATCCCCATCCCAGGTGAGCGAAGCGGGTGGTGAACTGGCGAAGATACTTGATGTTGTTGGGGCCGATGTGGCTGTCGTAGCGCAGACTCAGAGCGGCATCGGAAAAAGGCACGCCATCGTGATCGACCTGGTTGTAATCCGAATCGCGATTGTTGAATTCCAACTCCTCGTTAAACATCGACTTGATCCACAGCCAGAAGCGCTGCCACCAGTTGGGCGCGTAGGCCTCAACCAGGCTGGAGGCCTTGCGCACATAGCTGCCGCCCCACAGCCGGACGATCCTGTCCCGTTCCGGCGAGTCTGTGAGAAATGCCATGGGAATTTCGAAACTGAGTGTATTGATATTGCGACCGGCCTGGGCATCCACGCCGTCATAGACAAAGCGGAAGTTGCCATTTTCATCTTTCTTGTAAGCGTTGCCTGTCCACTCATAAGGTCCTTCGGGCAGCTCATATTTCTCGCCTTTGCCATGCAGCGGATGCGCCGGGTCGTAATTGAACAGCGGGTTGTCTTCCAGCTCCAGAAGGGTTTTGGGGATTGGCAGTTCGGCCAGAGTCTTGTAATCGGCTACGGATATCTTGTAGTACTGCGGAGCGTAGTTGATGGAACGAAAGAAGCCGTGGAGTGTATTGAAAAAGGGATCATCCCGACCGCCCAGGTAGGCCTTGATGAGGTGACCTTCCGGTGTTTCGATAGCCAATATCTTGTTGGTGTCGACAATCCGGTGGAAATCCTCGCCGCGGAACCCGGTAAAATCAATTCTGGCCCGGTTCTCGTCGTTGAAGGAGACCTTGATAATACCGGTTTCGAAATTCAGATACTGTTCCTTGGCGGCGTCCAGGAAATTGATCATGCCTTCAAGGGTTTTTTCACCCTTGTAATCACTGACCCTTTCCGCAGCATCTATATGGATTTTATACATCAGATCCTTATCGAAAACACCGGTTTTGGGGATAGGCGCGAAAGTCAGTTGCACAACCACCGCCTCGCCGTTGCTGGTATCGCTGCTTGGGTAGCCGAAGATGTCATAAAGATCGGCGCCGGCGATTGGGACATCGGCATAAATCGAATTGACGGCGTTGGGGTCGTTGTGATCCGCTCCATAACAAACAGTATGGATGCACAGGCAGACAAGTGCTATTAGCAGTTTCCCGCCTCTCCGTAAGAATTCCATCTTCGTTCTCCTTGACTTTTATTGGCTGGCCGGCACGGCGGCAGCTTTATTTTTCTGATTATTTTTAACATCATTCAAAATCACGTCACTGGCTTTTTCGCTGATCATATACACCGACGTGACAATGAAGAAACCGGGTATCTTGGGGAAGACCGAGGCATCCACGACGCGTAAATTTTGCGTGCCCCGCACCCGGAAGTTGCTGTCCAGTACTGCCATGGGGTCTTCGTCAGATCCTATTTTACAGCTACAGGAAGCGTGGTGGCCCCAGGCTTCGTTCTGCACAAAGTCGCGAATCTGTTCCCGTGTTTTTACATGGCCGCCGGGCGTTTCCTCTTCCTCGACCAGGTCCTCGTAGCGCGCCATGACGCTGCGAACGAACTGTACCCCTTCCACGACTGACTCAAGATCGTCACCACTCTCGTCGTTGCCTTCGGAGAAGTAGCGGAAGTTTATATCGGGCACATCGAATGGATCGGCGGAGCGCAGTTTGACGGTACCCGCACAATTCTGGGTATGAGCCTTGAGGATGGCCCAGGTAAAATAATTTTTGTATTTGAGGAAGGCATCCGAATATCGGGGAAAATATCCACGAAATTTTCCGGCCAGGCCAAATACGAACAGGTCGGGTAGAGGGCGTGCATCGGTGGATTTCTTGATCACAGCAAGGACAGCGCCATTGGTGGTGTAAACGCCGGTGCCTTTCTCCTGCCACTCCTTGAATACGGGATCGGGTTCTTCGCCGGGGCCTGGCCCCATGAAGGTTGCGCCATTCAGCAGTGAGAAATCCCGCTTCATGCGCGTGACAACGCCGACCTCATAGCGATCCTGCAAGTTTTCGCCAACGCCCGGCAGGTCAACCCGGACAGGAATGCCATGTTGTTCGAGCTCGGCGCGGGGACCTATGCCAGAGAGTTTCAGTAATTGCGGGCTGTTGAAGGCTCCACCGGAGAGAATCACTTCGCGGGAAACATAGACCTTTTTAGGAGGGCTAGCCGCCTCGGGTTGGGGATTGGCATGCGCGGCATAGAGACGTTCGCCTTCGCGATATTCCACACCAATGGCAGTGTTGTTGTCATCGAAAACGACTCGCGTAACCAGCGCATTGGTTTTGATAACTAAATTTTCAGGACGATCTCTCTTAACCTGGCGAATATACTCGCGAGCTCCATTGCGACGCCCCTTGTGGGTGGCCAGGGGCGCAAAGCGAACACCTTGAG
>CAZEWY010000011.1:0-35400 GCA_964515945.1 uncultured Cellvibrionaceae bacterium | reverse complement strand
GTTGATGGTGGGAATTCCGGCTCTGGCGGCGGAACCCCCGCCCGGCGTCGAACTTTCGATCAGGCCGAACCTGTGCGTACTGAGCGCGCAGGAAGATGTATGCCGGGACACACTGGAAATCTCCTGGGCCTCGCCCAAGGCGCGGGATCTGTGTCTGCACTCTGACCAACGCGACACGCCCCTGCGCTGCTGGCGGCAGGCCCTTTCCGGCGAGTACTCCCTGGCAGTGAACACATCGTCGAGTATCCTTTTTTATCTCAGAAGTGAACACTCACCCGATCTGCTGGCGGCGGGTAATTTTGAGGTGATGCAGGATCACAAAACTTACCGCAGAAAGCGACGCAACCCTTGGAGCTTTTTTTAATGAAGCGGCGAACCTTCTAATGAAACAGCGAATCCTCCTGGCCGAAGATGACCGGCGCCTGGCGCTGTTGGTCAAGGACTACCTGGAAGAAAATGGCTTCCTGGTTTTTATCGAGGAAAATGGCGCTCGCGTGGCGCGCAAGCTGGATGATTACCGCCCGGATCTGGTCATACTCGACATCATGTTGCCGGGCAAGGACGGTCTCAGCATCTGCCGAGATATTCGCGACAGCTACCAAGGGCCGATCCTGATGCTGACAGCCCGGGACGACGACATGGATCAGGTGTTGGGCCTGGACTGCGGCGCCGATGACTATGTCATAAAACCCGCCGAGCCGCGCGTGTTGCTGGCCCGCATCGGCGCGCTTCTGCGCCGCGCGGGTCCCGATGACAGCGCGCCCGCGGCAGCGGAGGTTCTCCAGTTTGGTGGTCTCTGCATACAGGTCAATGCGCGCAAGGTAACGCTGAACGACAAGGCCATTGCTCTTTCCAGTCATGAATTCGACCTGCTGGTCACCCTGGCGCGGCAGGCCGGCAACATCATGAGTCGCGAGGTATTATTCAGCGAGACCTACGACCGCCCCTACGACGGCCTGGATCGCACCGTGGATGTGCGCATCTCCCACCTGCGCAAGAAACTAGGGGACAGTGCCGAGGCGCCATTCCGCATCAAGACTGTATGGGGTCGCGGTTATCTGTTCGTGCCCGATGCCTGGTAGCCGGGCAGGGCAGCCGGGGGTGGCGCTGTGAATCGTGCCTTTATCTCTCTGTACGTCCTGCTGGTGTTGTCCATAGCCACTATCGGTTGGGGGCTGGACAAACTATGGCAGAGCTATGGCCCCGAAGTTACCGCGAGTGCGGCCAAGAGTGATCTGGTGGCTCTGCTGGAAGAGCAACTGCGGGGGCAGCCGGCGAATGAGTTGCAGGCCCGGGTCGCCGATCTGAATCAGCGCCTGGATGCCGACCTCGAGGTATTTCCGCTGGAAGCTCTGGCCGACTCCGATGCCGCCCAGCGAATCGCCGCCGGCGAGCTGGTGCAGATCGTCAAGCGCAATGGTGGTGAAACCTTCTATCAGCGTTTGCCACAGAACGACTGGGTGCTCGCCCTGAGTTCGCCCCCCCGGCAGAACGCTCCCCAGGCGTGGCTGCATCAGTTACTGCTGGTCGTCTTCTACCTCGGTATTGCCCTTGTCATCTTCTTCTGGTTGCGGCCATTGTCCCGGGACTTGCGTGATCTGGAGCGGCAGACCCGGCTCGTAGGGCAAGACCGCGAGGCCGTGAGGTCCGCCATGCGTCCCGGTTCCCCCACCTACGAGTTGTCCGTGGCCTTCAATCGCATGGCCGAGCGCATTCGCGAGTTGCTGGTCTCCCACAAGGAAATGACCTATGCGGTGTCCCATGAACTGCGCACACCATTGGCGCGGATGAAATTTGCACTGGAACTGGCGGATTCCAGTGATGACGCCGAAAAAATGCGCAAACAGATCGAGAGCGCGCGTCAGGACGTCTCCGAAATGGATTTGCTGGTGAATGAACTCCTCACCTATGCGGCCTTTGAACAGGAAAATCGCGAACTCGACTGCCGCGCGGGGGACATGCGCGGCCTGGTCGAGATACTGGTGAAGCGCCTGGTGCCGGACTCGGACATCCAGGTCGAGATTCGCGGCCAGCGCCAGGAAATGGTCTGCGAATGGTATCTGATGGAGACGGCGCTGACCAACCTGCTGATGAACGCCCGGCGTTTTGCCCGAAGCCGGGTAATCATTACCATGGAAAGTGGGCAGGGAGACTTTATCCTGCGAGTGGAAGACGACGGCGAGGGCGTACCCGAGAAGGAGCGCGAGCGGATCTTCCAGTCCTTCGTGCGGCTCAGTTGTGACGCCAATTCCCGAGCCCACGGCTTCGGGCTGGGCCTCGCCATAGTGCGGCGCATCCTCAAGTGGCACCGGGGCAGTGTGCAGGTCACCCAGTCCGCCCTGGGCGGTGCCTGCTTCGAGCTGCGCTGGCCGCTTCCGACTTGATCGACCATCGACAGCCTTAGCGGAGCCGGTGGTTTTTCAGCGGACGGTTTAGCCGAAATTCTCAACCGGAATTATCCGGATCTCCCGTAATCAATTCCGCCATGGTATGGGTCGCTTTGACCAGCGCATCCACAATAGCCGGTTCACGGGATGAATGGCCCGCATCACGGATAATCTGCAAATCGGATTCCGGCCAGGCCCGATGCAAGGCCAGCGCATTATCGAGTGGGCAGACCATGTCATAGCGGCCGTGGACGATGATGCCGGGCAGCTCGGCGAGGCGGTTTGCCTTGTCCAGAATCTGGTTGGGCGCTATAAAAGCATTGTTCAGAAAGTAATGGGTCTCGAGCCGCGCCATCGCCAGGGCGCAATGGGGCGCCTTGTAGCCGCCAACCGGCTCATGATGCGCCTTCAGGGTGGAGCAGCGGCTTTCCCAGGTGGCCCAGGCCTTGGCCGCCGCCATCTTTGCCAGCTCATTGGGCCCGGTGAGCCGCCGGTGATAGGCGCTGATAATGTCCTCCCGCTCCTCCTCCGGAATCGGCTCGACAAAGTCCTGCCAAAAATCGGGAAACACCCGATTGGCCCCATCCTGATAAAACCATCGCAACTCCTGGGGTCTGCACAGAAATACACCCCTCAGGATCAACCCCAGCACCTGCCTGGGGAAAGCCTCCGCATAAAGCAGGCTCAAAGTCGCACCCCAGGAACCGCCAAACAGCAGCCACTGGTCCACTCCCAAGTAACGCCGAATGGCCTCCATATCGGCAATCAGCAGCTCTGTATTGTTGTTTTCCAACTCCGCGTGGGGCGCCGAGCGCCCGGCACCGCGCTGATCGAACAGAATGATGCGGTAACGCTCGGGGTTGAAAAAACACCGGTCACTCTTGCAACAGCCGGAACCCGGGCCGCCGTGGACGAATAAAACGGGCAAGCCATCCGGGTCGCCACATTCCTCGACATACAGGGTGTGCAGGTCATCGACCGGCAGTTCATGGTGACGGTAGGGCGCAATATCGGGATACAGCATTTGCATAAGGTTTGGCTTCTTCCTGAGCGAACCGCAATATTATGGCCTGAAACCGGGCGGGCCTGCGCGTCTGTCGTCAGCAAATCCGAGCAGGTCACTTTTCCGGTCGCACATAGCGTCAGACTACGGCATCATCATCTATATCCCAAAACTTACATTCTGGAACTGATATCCGCAACACTGCCAGTAAAGCAATAGAGCCAATAACGATGACTTCGACGACAGAACCCAAGCGCTGCCCCTGGTGCGGCAGCCTTCCCCTCTACCAAGCCTACCACGATCAGGAATGGGGCGTGCCCGAGTGGGACGACCGCGCCCTGCTGGAAAAGCTGATACTCGACGGCGCCCAGGCCGGACTGGCGTGGATCACCATTTTGCGCAAACGCGACGGCTACCGCCGAGCATTCGATAATTTCGACCCAGAAAAAATGGCGCGCTACACTGATAAAAAACTCGAAAGCCTGCAACAGGATCCCGGCATAGTCCGCAACCGCCTCAAAATCGCAAGCGCCCGCCGCAACGCCCGCGCCTGGCTCGCCATACAGGAAGGCCCGGAAAACTTCGCCGACTTCCTGTGGAAGTTTGTCGGCGGCGCGCCCATCCAGAATAACTGGCGCTCAATGGCGGATATTCCCACGGTAACCCCGGAAGCGGAAGCCATGAGCAAAGCCCTCAAGAAAGCCGGCTTCAACTTCGTGGGACCGACGATTGTGTACGCCTTTATGCAGGCCGTGGGAATGGTGAATGATCACCTGGTGACTTGCCATCGGCATGGAGAAGTGTAGATTATGAGTTCAAAGCTATAATCGACATAACCATAAGGCGCAATACATCATTCTTGGCTCCAGAATGTCCAGGACGGGCGGTAGCGTGCTTTTTTCAAAGGCTCCACTGGGCCACCGGCTCTCTAATAACCCCCAGTCTATCCAGTGGACTCTGCGTTCCCGCGAAATGCCGTCCGATAACATGCGTATAAATCTGGGTCGTTTTAACATCGTTGTGACCCAATAATTCCTGCACGCTACGAATATCGTGACCTTCCTGCAGGAGGTGTGTGGCAAATGAATGGCGAAAGGTATGACAGCCGACCCGCTTATGGTCAATGCCAGCCTGCTTGACAGCTTTAGACAAAGCCTTTCGGACGACCGAATCATGCAGGTGATGGCGGCATGTCACCCCGGTAACAGGATGTGCGCAAAAACCCGTGGAAGGAAAAATGTACATCCAAGCCGGTGAGCGGAAGGCATTGGGAAACTTTTTTGCAAGCGCCCCTGGAAGAGAAGGCCCGAGGCCGCGTTCATTATCCGCTTTTTGCAAGTCAATTGACTCATCCATGGTTTTGCGCAATTCATGTGTAATGGAGCTGCTTAGTAAAGTCTGGCGATCTTTCCGGCCTTTCCCATCTCGCACGGTCAACGTTAAGCGATCGAAGCAAACATCTTGTATTCGTAATCGCAGGCATTCGGTAATACGCAGACCACTGCCATACAGCAGCGCAATAATCAGATGGTTGCGGCCCTCCAACTGTTGTAGAACAGAGTGAACCTCAGATGCGGTTAAAACTGACGGTAAATGCCTCTGTTTGGAGGCCAGAGTAAAACCGAGCTCCCCCAATTCCATCTTCAAATACTTATTGTACAAAAAGGCCAGCGCATTCAAAGCGACTTTTTGGGTCTTGACAGCGACATGACCATGGTTGGCGAGCCAGCTCAGAAAGTCCTTTACCTCCACCGCGCCCATTTCCATGGGGTGACGCTTTTTATGAAACAGGATGAACTTCTTGATCCATGTAAGATAAGTCTTTTCCGTGCGAATACTATAACCACGCAGGCGCAGATCCGCCCGTACTTGTTCGAGGAAGGGGCTCGTTGCCATATCAACATCCTTATTTGCCTGATTACTGTGTTTTTGTACAGCATATTTAAAGGAAATGCAAATTCTTGCACGTTTTGCAGCTAGCGCATGCGTGAATGTCTCCTTGCCCTGGGGGGAAATGTATTTATAATCAAAGTATTAGCGTCAGACGGGGCGGGCATGTACGCATTCTTATAGTGGATATCGCGCATGCTCAAAAAGTGTTTTGAGCGGGTGGCTGTAACTATACTAAAAGTTGTTAAAATCAGTGGATTAGCGCTTTTTTCTCATACCTTTATAAGGTGGAAAATGCGCATGCACGCTATACAAATGTTAAATATCGAGGTCAATGTATGTCAAAACATAGTATTACTTTGGAGCGCGACGGAGTGAAGGGCTTTCTCTCTGACCAAATAATTAGTACTGATGCGTTACGCGCTCTGTCGTCAATTCGTGGAGTGGATAATGTTGAAATAGTTTGGGAAACTGATGATCAAGTTCAGCTCTCCTATAACTGGACTGGCGAAGAGCCATTTTGGGGAGCAGGTGAAGTCCTTTCTCAGCACGGTCTCAAGCGCATAAATATTTAACAAAAAGCTCCAGGCGATGCGCTAAAGCGCACGCCTGAGCTTGGCGTTAAGCAGTAACATGGCTCCCCTAACGAGAGCCTATGACATTTTTTAACCATGAGGGAATAATAATGCGTACAACAACTTTGATTAAGAGTTTCCTGATTGCGGTTACGCTCGTCCTTTTTGTTGCCCCTGTAGCCTCCTTTGCGCAAGGCGGATACTATGATGATGGCGGAAACCACAACGACGGCACATGGGATTCTATCGACAATGACCGGGACAATGACGGTACGTGGGATAACATCGACAACGATGCTGATAATGATGGCACTTGGGACAATATCGATAACGATGCTGACAATGATGGCACTTGGGATAATATCGATAACGACGGTGACAATGATGGCACTTGGAATAATATCGATAATGATCGTGACAACGATGGCACTTGGAACAATATAGATAACGATGATGGATGGTGATGTTGGAAGTCTGGAGTTGCCTTTTGCTTAACAAGTGGCTGCTTTGGACTGCTTTCCGCTTCGCTCCAAGCAGCCACAGAGCCAAGCGTTAAGCAATAGGGGTAGTGGTGGAAAGTATCAGCCAAACATGGGATTGGGTAGCCATACTCGGCATTACAGGAACCCTATTGGGTGGGGTGTTGGGCTCCATAATCACGTTCCTTGTCCAAAAATATGCTCTTGAGCACCAGGAAAAGCATCGTTATCAAGATCGCAGGCTTGCCACTTACACTGAGTTTTATACTGCAACTTTGCAGTCTGTGTCTGCTTGGGCGTGCGGAAGGCAAGATCTAGAGGCAATGAAAAGCTACCTGTCTGCATACTCAGTAGTTAATCTAGTCGGATCAGAACCGATAAGAGCTATTTCCGTGGAGATTCATTCGGACTTTTCTTGCTTGATGAACACCGATGAATCGTTGACGCTCGAAGACATAAGAGTGGTATCAATAAATAAAAAGCTATTGAGGTTTCAGAGCCAGGCCCGCAAGGAGTTGGGTGTTGAGCGTGCTTAACAAGAAAATCATGTACGCGCGTTTCACGCGCCGGACGCCCTCCTGCGTCGGGCGCCGCATATTTTGGCGTTAAGCAGTCAGGAGACGTAAGGTGCTATAAATATGGAATTTTTACTATCATTACCAAAATTGCTTTTGGACCTATGCGTCAATCTGTTGAAGATTCGTAGTGATGACAATACGAAGCAACGGCTAGCAGAGGTTCTTGATGATGTGGCTACTTGCGTATCAAACATTGCTGATAATGTCTTCGAAGAAGTTCACGACGAGGAGCTGTGCGCTGAACTGGATGTTTATATAGAGAGACTGCGTGGTTTAGTTGAAAAACATGTTGACTCCGAGACTGCCGACAAGCTTACGTTTTGGTTGAACCATGTCGCAGAAGTACCTGGGTACTGCAAAATCCAATACGGAAAAGTGATAGTACACGAAGTGGAGCCCGAAAAGGGCCACGACGAAAGGTTTCGTCAAGGGCAAAATATTAAAAGTACAGCTGGTACTATAAAAGGAATTTCTAATCTTCTAAAGGTTTAGGGCGTGCTTAACAATCCAAGCCAGTGGGACACATTTTGCTTCGCTGCGCTCAAAACGCAAAATATGCCCCTGCTTGGGGCGTTAGGCGAACGAACATGAGCATATTCTTAACCATATTTGCAGGTATATTGACCTTTGTTGTTGGCCAAGTGATCGTTCGTATTTACCTTGAACCTGTACAGCATTTTCGTTCGCTTGTCGGGGAAACATCAGTATCTTTGATTAACTATGGAATTCTCGGAAGTGAAGAAGAGGAAAATTCGGTCGCTCTTTACGGCGACGCCTCACAAGAACTGCGGCTTCTTGCCTCGAAGCTAGAGGCGGGAACCTACCTAATACCCAATTACGACCGAACGGCTAGGATCTTCAAGCTCCCGAGTAAACCTGATGTCTACGAGGCAGTGGCTTGCCTCCTGGAGATTTCCAGAACTCTAGGCAATCTTAGCCATCTCTCCGGTAGTCATGTTTTTAAGTACTACAACAACAGTCAGGCAGAGAAAGTTAGAGGGCTTTTAAGAATATATGTCCCAGACTCCGACAACATCATTCAAGACAGCAAAGCCTAACAATCGCGTCAAAGGCGACGCTCGTACCTCGCGCGCTTTACGCGGGCGTTATGACTAGTGACAAATGAAGCCGCATAAGAAGAAACTAGATAGAAAGCGCATGAGGGTTGAGGCACTATGTCGCCAAGTCCTCAGAGGCGATGACAAGGCGGAGAGAGCGCTTTCAAAAATGATGGATGACCCACGAACGATTGAAATCATCAAAGATTTCGCTGAAGCAAACGGGGGCGTGAATATTTTCCGAGAAAAGTCAGTTATCTCTTCCCACCCAAAGCTAAGAGGTAAGCAAGCAACATTTGGTAATGCTTTCAAGCCTTATCAGGGTGGTATTCCTGGCTTAGGAAAGCGGTCATAACAAGTCGCACCAGCACCGCGCACTTCGTGCGCTGGACAACCTTATGCATCGCTTCGCTCAAAACGCATAAGGTTGCCGCTGTGCTTAGCGTTAAGCGCGGTCAACGATCAGAAAAGAAAGGAATTTTATGGATAAGCACGGGTTTAGGTTGTCATGGATGGTAACGGCATACGGGGCATTATCTTCGTTGTTGATAGTTCTAGTTATGCCAAAGCTGTATGCCCAGTTCACCGAGACAAATACGATGAAATAAACAAGACAGCCATTAGAAATAAACAAGACAGCCATGGCAAAGAAGCATTGGTCGAATTGCCTCCTTCCGATGACTGAAGGCAATCGGAGAGCCAATTCACGAATCTTAAAAATATGGGAATGAGGATGCAGGTGTCATTTAACGGCTTTGGGATGTGGCTAGCCCTGCCCTTTCAAGCACAGCGTGTTAATAAGAGGATGGAACGACCCTAAGTTAAAAGCGCCCTGCAGGAGGACAGACCCGGCGTGCGTTTATAACCTAGCTGCTTAGCAGCAGCCTTCAAACGGTGGGCGCAGCCAACCAAACCTTTGAACTGACTTTCAAATCTAGTCACCAGAAAAAGCCAATGTTTGGGATCGATATCAAGTCGATCCAGAATGGGTGGGAGATCTGCAGCGATGGCACCACGTTTACCTTCTCGGATGATACGGCCACTCCAATCGACCAGCTCGATGTAGTCTTGCAGCCGGAACGGCAGACCTGCGGGCATGGGTTCTCGGGGATTGCCAACGAAAGGCATCAGACGTTCTGGTTGATCACCACTGCCCCCAAGCTCCTGGAGTCGGGATTTGATAGAGGTGTGATCCGAGGTTTCAGGTGTATCAGCCATCTTGGCGCGAACAGGGTTCAGGTCAACATAGGCCATACAGGCGGCCAAGGCCTTTTCATCCAGTAAGGCCTGGGAGCTGAAACGGGATTCCCAGAACCGGCCGGTGCATTGGTCTTCGGCGTTGGCCTGACGGGCAATGGGCTCATTCAGCGCCCGCATAAACCAGCTGATGTCACAGAGTTGGAGTCGCCACAGATTGAGCCGTTCGTTGACGACTTGGAGCTCCACATCGGTTAAAGGCTCGTTTTTGAGGAATTTCTGAGTCAACAGTGTGCCTTTGTATAACTGATGCCATCGTTCACAAACCTCATGATTGGTCCAATGCAGCGCCTTGGGCTTGTTGATGTGCAGTACCAGATGGTGGTGATTGGACATGACCGCGTAGGCACAGACGTCAATCGCGAATATCTCTGCGAGCGCCAGGATTCGGTCTTCGATCCACTGGCGGCGGTGTTCGAAGGATTTGCCGGTGACGAAGTCCTTCCCGCACAGAAACGCCCGCCGCACACAGCGGGACGTACAGTGGTAGTAGGGTGTGGCATCCAACGAGATGAGCTGTTTCCTTGGTTTTGGCATGAATCGGCCCTCCTTGATTCGATACTGGTTGAATATACAGCTTGATTGCTGATTGATCAACTCCTACGATGGGTGTCTCATCAACTGAAAAACCCGTTACCGTTAGAAGATTAACCAGACTAATCGTAGGACTGCTTCTAACTTGGGTTTTTCTACAGCCTCGTTAGCGGTAATTCTATGAAGGTACTCGGAGCATTACTTCTAATTTTTCCCATCCACGTCCTGGCCTGTAGCTGTGTGGGCTATTCCGATGAGGATGCCTATCTGAATCACTACAATGTATTCTTAGGCAAGCTGACTGAAGTCAAAATCCATGACTGGCAGTATGCTACTGGCTACCTCGAACCAGTATTCGTGGCTAAAGGAAAAGTGGGACCTAGAAGTCCGCTACGCGCTGGAGGCAGCATGTGCTCTAACATGGATATGTTAGAGCCAAATGCATTTTATCTGGTGTATGGCAAAAAAGGGATAGAGGCCGGCATTAGTCATTGCTCGGCAACTAGGAAGGTGCCAAAAGAGAATGTTGATGCGGTGATCGAAATGCTAGTTGAACTGCAAGAGCGCGCTAACAAATCGCTCAATTTGACGCTGCAAGACGACGCAAATTAGATCAGCGTTACATTGTTAAAGGAGGATTTCAGTGAGAGTACTTTTACTTCGCTATTGGGTAATTTTTGCCTCGATTTATGCTGGCGCGATGCTCTTAGCAAACGTCGTTGGCCATGGTTTCAATATTGACCTTGGATTCCTGAATGGAGTCATGCTATTCGTCGCCGTTTCTGCCGTAGCTTGGATAATCATAATTTCGATAACAACACTTCTTTACTATTTTTCACTTAACCTCACATACGGCTGGGCAGCTAGAAAATATGCCCAGAAAGCACTGGTTAAGAACGCAACTTAGTTTCAAGAGCGAAGTGCAACAATTGTAGTTATTTTTAGAGAGTTAGATATGAAATCAAAATTTGTTATGCTGGCAATTGCACTTATGTTCATCTCTGGCTGCGGGACTGTCAGCACCGTTGGTCGGTCTGATCTATATGTGCAAAATAAGTTGGTTAGCAGGGGTACGTACTGCGAGGCTATACCCCGCATGTACAGTGGCGTGTCTTTCAACTTCTGCTCTCTATTTGCGGAGCCTGCTCCCCCGGCTGCCTGGCATATGTACAATGAAACAGGGGCGCTGGCCGACTTCATTTTTTCTGCGCTGGCCGACACGGTGGTGCTACCGCTCACCACATATAAACAAGTCACTGATGGCAGCATCGATATGGACTAACACGTTGGTCTGCGGAAGCAAATGTCTTAAATCCAATAGCGAATCGAAAAGATTTTTGAGTACTGTCGATTCGTGATCGGCCCGTTCGACTATTTAGCATTAGGCAGGCTTGTGGGGCGATATCGGTGCCTGAGACCTGCTCTTGTATATGCGGGAGGTCACTATGATTACGCTCTATGCCTTCGGGCGCGTTCATCCCGGTATGATTGGTGAGGCGCGCGATCTGCGCGCCCAATGGGCACTCGAGGAGACGGGGCTGCCCTATCTCGTCCACGCCCTTGACTATATCGCTGGCGAGCTCGACGGTCCGGCCTATAGCCAGCTCAGCTACTTCCAGCAGGTGCCGGTGATCGACGATGATGGCTTTGTCGTTGGCGAGTCCGGCGCGGTGCTGCTCTACGTGGCCGAGAAGGCGGGCAAGCTGATTCCCGCTGGCTTTGCCGGACGCACACAGGTCGTGCAATGGTGCTTCTCCGCGCTCGCCACTGTCGAGCGGCCGCTGTTCGAGATTCAGATGATCGACGGTGGTCTGGGCGGCGAGGGGGCTCACGAGCGGCGGGAGGCGCTGGTCAAGGAAGCTAATCGCCGGGCGCTCCCGGGGCTGGAGCGTCGGCTGGACGGTCGTGAATGGCTGGCCTGTGAGACGTTCACGGTCGCCGACATTCTCCTCGCCACAGTTCTGCGGCAGGTCCGCCACACTGATCTCCTCGATCCGTATCCGCGGCTGAAGGCCTATTACGCGCGTACATTGGCGCGCCCTGCGTGGCGGCGCACGTTGAGTCTCTGCGCCGAACGGCAGGGCGTGGCTGTTGCGGACATTCGCTGAGAACTTGCACTGTCGACAAACAATTCACTCAGGCTGAGGTGTTAGATGACCTTGTTGCCCATGCAAAACCAACACTAGCTCAGCGGTGGGATGGTGCGAATTTTGCCATTTATGGGTTTTGACGAGGTTGACATGAAATTTTTCGCAACGTCCCCGGGGGCGAGCGTATTGTTGTACTGCGACTCTGGGGCTCATCACGATGAGGAGTAACATATGGGTAAGCCAGCAAAGAACACAATTTGTCTTTGGTACAATGGGGACGCCGAGGACGCGGCGCAATTTTACGCCGAGACGTTTCCTGATTCATCCGTCGACGCAGTGCACCGTGCACCGGGAGACTTTCCGTCCGGGAAGCAAGAGGACGTGCTGATGGTCGAGTTCACCGTGATGGGCATTCCCTGTCTCGGGCTCAACGGCGGACCCGCCTTCAAGCACAGCGAAGCATTCTCATTTCAGGTCGCGACCGTCGATCAAGCCGAAACGGATCGCTACTGGAATGCGATCGTCGACAATGGCGGCGAAGAGAGTGCGTGCGGCTGGTGCAGGGACAGATGGGGATTGTCCTGGCAGATTACCCCGGTCGCCTTGACGGAGGCGGTCACCGATCCTGACCGCGCCGCAGCCAAGCGCGCGTTCACCGCGATGATGGAGATGAAAAAAATCGACATCGGAGTAATCGAGGCGGCGCGCCGGGGTTGAGGTTGTATCTTCGGCGCGTACTTCTTGGGAGGTGCAAGGGGCGCGCACAAAAATCATGCAAAGTTGGACTGGCGCAATAACAAAAGGTGTGCCGGCTACGAACATGCTGACACATCTTCGCATCCAGTGACGTTGAACCTTATATTAAAAGAATTACGCGTCACCGAGATTCGCCTGAATGAGTGATCCGTTGTTATATGTCGAAGCACATCATGTCGAATAAAGGGCGAGTGTGGTGAGACGTTGTTGTGCCCGATGCATAATTGGCAAATCGCTTCAATTGGGTGTGAAGCCTTAATTTCAGGAACATGGAGGGACTGTGTGAAGTGCTCAAAGATATTCTATCTGTTTTTTATGTTCGGTAGTTTCGCCCTCAAGAGCTGGGCTTCTGATGCGCTAGAGAAGCCAAAGATCGTACACTTTCCAAATGGTAATCTCACATTGGGTGGGGAGCTATATCTGCCTGAGGGCGATGGCCCGTTTCCTGTCGTGTTATACAACCATGGAAGCGCACCGGGAATGAAAAACAGTATGGCCAGCGCAGCCATCGGACCGAAATTTGTCGAGAAGGGGTGGGGATTCTTCATGCCCTACCGTCGAGGACAGGGGCTGAGTGAAGGGCAAGGTCCATACATTATGGACGAAATCAAAGCGGCTTGGTGGAACCCTTTTGAAAGCGCGACTGAAAAGCTCGTGGAGATTCATAAAGGCCCTCAATTGGGCGATCAGATGGCGGCGTTGGCGTGGTTGCGGGAGCAGCCATACATAGATGCAAGCCGCATAGCTACGGCTGGAAATTCGTTCGGTGGGATTCAAGTGATGCTTGGAATGGCCAGGGCCGATTACTGCGCTGGGATTAATGCCGCTGGAGGAGCTCAGAGCTGGGATGATTCCGAAGGGCTGCAAGCGTTGCTAAAGAATGCCGCGGTAGCGGCAAAGGGTCCGATTTTCTTCTTCCAGGCTGAGAATGATTACGATATAAGTCCTAGCAGAGTGCTTTCATCTACGATGAAAAACGCTGGGAAATCGGCCAGTATCAAAATTTATCCTGAATTCGGTTCAGGAGAGAAGGAGGGGCATAGCTTTCCATACCGCGGTGTGTCCGTATGGTTCGACGATGCGTTGCAATTCGTCAACGAACACTGCACCGCTATGAACCGTTAGCCTAATTCATCCGTTGTCGCGGATCTACTTGAACATTCATGACCAGGAGAGGCAAGGCTGAAATGCAAGGGTCAAAAAACCTGAAATCAAAACACCGCGAAGAACTACTCAGACTGGTGAAAACCCGCTTTGAAAAGAACATGAGCCGTCATCAAGGTCTTGAGTGGGCCAAGGTACAGGAAAGACTGGAAGCCAATACTGACAAACTCTGGTCGCTCTCTGAAATGGAAAGGACGGGCGGTGAGCCGGACGTAGTTGGGTATGACAAAACAACCGGTGAATACATCTTTTACGATTGCTCGGCGGAAAGTCCGAAAGGTCGCAGAAGTGTTTGTTACGATCAAGAAGCTCTGGAGTCAAGGAAAGACCATAAACCCGAAAATAATGCTGTTGATATGGCGGCTGCCATGGGCATTGAGCTATTAACGGAAGAGCAATACCGAGAGTTGCAGACGCTCGGGAAGTTTGACGTGAAGACATCGAGTTGGGTGAAAACTCCTGCGGATATCCGAGAACTCGGAGGAGCGCTTTTTTGCGATCGGCGCTATGACACGGTTTTCCTGTACCACAACGGGGCGCAGTCATACTATGCCGCCAGGGGATTCCGTGGCTCGCTTAGAATTTAAAGAACGTCCATCTATTGTCTGGGCTCCGCAGACGAGTTATACAACCCGATGAATTCATGGCCTCGGTACGTGGCGGGAGACGCTATTGCAACCGTAAATGTAATAACAAACGATTCGGTTCATACCCGAAGGTGTACGGCGGTGTCTGGTCATGCAAAAAAGGAAAGATGAATGGCTTTCAATAGAGTTGCGATAATTACCGGTGCCAGTAGAGGCATTGGCGCGGAAGCCGCGAAGCTGTTTGCCAAGAGCGGGTACGCTGTCTGCATTAATTATCTTGCCAATGACGAAGCCGCTAATGATGTTAAAGACGAGATTCTCAGTAACGGCGGTCAATGTATAGCTGTGAAAGCTGATGTTTCCATCGGCAGTGAGGTCAGCAAGCTATTTGAAACTGTAGATCGCGAACTGGGTTGTGTATCTGTCTTGGTGAATAATGCCGCTATCTTGAAGATGCAACGCCGGTTAGTGGAAATCTCTGAAGAGCGCTTTGACGAAGTTCTTCGAATAAACGTGATGAGCTGCTTTCTCTGTTGCAAGGAGGCAATAAAACGCATGTCCACCAGGAACGATGGCGTTGGCGGTACGATTGTAAATGTGTCATCTGGTGCGTCCAAGAGCGGTTCCCCGAATGAATATATCGATTACGCGGCATCCAAAGGTGCCATTGATACTCTGACGAGAGGATTGGCATTGGAGGTTGCGGAAGAGGGCATTCGGGTTAATGGCGTTCGTCCGGGTCTCATATACACGGATATGCACGCTTCCGGGGGCGAGCCGGATCGAGTGGCGCGGCTAAAGTCAAAAATACCCCTGCAAAGAGGCGGTCAACCGATAGAAGTTGCAGAGGCCATCCTCTGGTTGGCGAGCGAAAAATCATCGTTTGTGACGGGTAGCTTCATTGACGCGGCGGGTGGCCTCTAAAATCACGAATAATCCATAATTACCGGAGCCCGGAAAATGCCTTTAAGTCTATACGCCCATCCATTTTCATCCTATTGCCAGAAAGCGCTGATTGCGCTTTATGAGAACGAGACACCCTTTCAGTTTCGGATGCTGTCGGCGGATGAGCCGGAAAACTCGGCGGAGTTCGAAGCGCTCTGGCCGCTCAAGCGCTTTCCTCTGCTGGTCGACGGCGGCCATCGTGTGGCGGAAGCGACGATCATTATCGAATACCTGGAAGTCCATTACCCCGGTAAGACGCGGCTGATTCCCGCCGATGCGCAAAGCGCTGTCGATGTGCGTTTTATGGATCGATTTTTCGATAATTACATTTCAACGCCCCAGCAAAAGCTTGTTTACGATAGCCTGCGTGCTCCTGAAAATCGTGATGCCCAGGGCGTTGCCGAGGCGCGCTCGATGCTGGACACAGCTTATGCCTGGCTCGATGAGACGATGGAGGGACGCGAGTGGGCGGCGGGCGATGCGTTCAGTTTGGCCGATTGTGCCGCCGCGCCTTCGCTTTTTTATGCGGACTGGAGCCATGAGATCGGGGAAAAATTCGCGAACGTGCGGGCCTACCGGCAGCGGCTCCTCGCGCGACCATCCTTCGCGCGGGCGGTGGATGAGGCGCGGCCATACCGCTCATTCTTTCCGCTCGGCGCACCGGATCGTGACTGAGTATTATGAGAGGAAGAAAATCTGGGGAAGAGGCGAGTTAATCTGGTTTAATTAACTTTCCATGTCGAAGTCATAATTCATTTCGGGGCTCGGGCCCTGCAGGTAGTAACCCTGGATATAGTGGACGCCGGACTGCCACAGTTTGGACAGTATGCCGGCGTTCTCCACGAATGGCACTATGGTGATTTTGTCTTCCTGGTGGAGCTTGCCCACCAAGTCACTCAGGGCGGCGGGTTCGCCGCTGCCGCTTTGCAGCTCCTGGGTAAAGGAACCATCCACCTTGAC
Organism: uncultured Cellvibrionaceae bacterium; assembly: GCA_964515945.1. Lineage (GTDB taxonomy): Bacteria > Pseudomonadota > Gammaproteobacteria > Pseudomonadales > Cellvibrionaceae > CAYQQJ01. The sequence goes on along the minus strand of CAZEWY010000011.1, from coordinate 19,137 downwards.
GTATTGGACGTCGACATGGGTCAAGGCGTTGAACGGGTTCAGCGTGCAGCCGAAGTGGCTCAGACTACAGGCCGCGCCCAGCTCGACAATCTGCTTGGTAAAACTCTTGGCGAGGTTGAGGTGGTCGTTCACGTCCATTTCCGTCACCTGGAAAATCAGGGAATCCGCGGGCAGCTTGGCGGCCTTGAAGGCCACGGCCAACCAGGGTGCGAGAGTGGTATCGCACAGGCTTTCGCCACTGAGATTGATAATCAGGCGGGTCTTGTGGCCCTCGGCGCGGCGCGCCGCCAGCACTTTGATGGATTCCAGAACAACCCAGCGGTCGATTTTGCCCATGGCGTTGATTTGGGCCGCGGACTCGAGAAAATCCTCGGGCGATATTTCGGTACCGTTGTCGTCCAGCAGACGCATCTGTACTTCGTAATGTTCCTGGTCCGAACCTCTGAGGCTCAATATGGGCTGGTACAGAAGCAGGAAACGGTTCTGGTCCAGAGCTTTCTGGATGGTGGCGGTGATGTTCTTGACCGATTTGACCTTCTTGGTGGTTTCCGGCTCATAGATTCGGGCGATGGTGTCTTCGCCTTTGGCGATGTCTGCCCGTACCAACTCGAGGGCTTTCATGGCGTGGGCCACGGGTGTATCGGAATTGGCCGTGGTTTCATTGATGATGGCAATGCCCAGGGCATAATTGAATTGCAGCGTCGAACCTTCGATGTCGACAATATAATCCCGCAGTTGCTTGCCCAGTGTTTCCGCTTTCTCCAGGACTTTGTCCGCGTTGGCCTGAGGCGTTAGCAGCATAAAGGCATCTTCGCCGAAGCGGCAAAGGGTATCGTCCTCGTTGACGAGGGTCAGAGCGTAATGGGCGATATTGCTGAGCACGGCATCAATGGATGACACACTGAGCTTGGCCTGCACTGTCTCCAGAAAATCGTCGATGGCGATATAAACAAGCGCACTGTTGGCTTTTCCATCAACCGCCTTGTCGACGCTGATTTCCAGCTGCTCAACCAAATAATTTTTGTTATGCAGCCCAGTGGCGAGATCCTGATTCTTGATCTGCTGCAACTGGGCCGCCAGTTCTTCATTATCCAGAGCGCTCGACCGGATTAGAAACTGAATGCAAAGTTCATCGTCATAATTGGCTTTGCGCACTTCCACCTTGAGCGCCTTCTCGCTACCGTCCGCGGCCAGCGCCTTGATGTTGAGCTCGGTGGTGGCATCGTCACTGCCCTTGATGGTGAATTCCTTGAGAAAGCTCTTGACCCGTTCCTGGTCCGCCTTCGCCACCAGGTCGATCACCGGCATGCATTCCAGCTCGTCGCGGTCACTGTGCCCCAGAAGCTCGGCGAAGGACTCGTTGACGTAGAGGAACATGCCGTCCTGAATAAAGGTAATGGCATCGCGGGAGCTGTCGAGCAACTGTTGGTTGCGCCGCTCCATTTCCTTGTGGCGGCGCTCGGCAATGCGGCGCAGGTTGCGTTGTTCGCGATTGTCGATTTCGCGCTGAATGGCGAACAGCAAATGCTGGTCTTCATCGAGTCGAATGACATCGGCGGCGCCCATTTTCAGGCCATCGACGATGGGCGGGGAGCCGGCCTTGTCGGTGAGCAGAATGACGGGCACATCCTTGTTCAGGCGCCGTATCTGCTTGATGGCCTTGGCCGGCGGTAAATTAGTGGTGCTATCCAGACCAATCAGCAAATCCCAGACCTGCTCTTCCAACAACTTGACCAACGCCTCGTCGCTGTCCACGTGCTGCGCGCGCGTCGGCCGACCAGCATTGTGAAGCATGCTGATCAAGCGCTCGGCCTCGGAGCGTGAATCGTTGAGTATCAAGAGTCGGATGGTCGTGTGGGGGCTCATGTCGCTCTAATTGTTGTCGAATTACACCGATGCCGGCGTCCCATGTCTGGCTGCGCCGCATGGAAGCGAATGGACGAGATGTGCAAGGGGTGCCAGTCTACTGCAAATGACCCAGGGTCGCAGTAGCTGGCACCTTAAAATGTTGTTTTTCGCGCCAATCTTGCACCTATGGGTGCCAGATTCGCAGCGTTAATCCCAATCGCGGTCGAAATCGAACAGCGTAGGATGGTCGCCAGACTCCCGGGATGCTGGCACCGTCGTCTCTTCATCGCTTGGGGTATCGGCTTCGACCGCTGCCGGTTCTTCAACGGCAGCCTCGGCGGTTTCGTCTGTCGCCAGGCTCTCGTTATCATCGAAATCCAGGTCGAGATCAGCATCGACGATATGAAAGTCGAACTGGCGAATGGCGTTGGTGCTCAAGATGCACTGGTCCAGATTAAGGCTGAGGGTCTGGCTGCCGCTCTTTAACTGAACCTTGCTGAATTCCTGAAAGGGTGCGGCCGCGGTAATGAGCGTCGACGCGGTCTGTCCTGCCTCGTAAGGTGCCAATTGAAGGCCGCGCATGAAATCGGAGTAGCCCCCTCTGGGATATCTGACTGAGGTGGCGACGGGTTTGGCGTCGAGGGCCAGCACCTGAATGCCCATCTGCGATGCGCCGCGCAATTGTCTGATCCAGCGCACCACGCCCAGGTTCCACTCCTGCTTGCCCACTTCCCGGATGCCGAGCAATTGCCCGGCGGTGGCGTTGTGAGGCATGTTGTCCTGCCAGTAAAGACAGTAGCCGCCGGCGCTGATGTTCTGTACGGTCACCCGCGTCGGCTTATAATCCGCTCCCTGTCCGGTAGACGCCGCACGTTCGGCCAGCGTAAATCCATTGAGCGATGCGTAGCTCGATGGTACGGGCCAGCCCTCGGGATTGGCTTTGCGGGCCTGGCCGAGGAAGCTGCCGAAATCCTGTTCGCCAGCCAGAAAATAATGGCACTCAGTGAGCCCGACGCAGACGTCGATCGCGCTCTTGATTTTGCGTCGGTGCTGCTGGCGGTCAGTCGTTTCCGCCCAGGTATTGATCAGATGGTTGATCAGGTCCATGGGCATGTTCCGCGGAATGATCAATCCATCGCCATTTTTCGGGTCGCTGTCTTTTTGTCGTGCCAGGGCCGTTACCAGGCGGCTGAAATCCAGTTCCAGCCGATAGCCCGGTTCATCGGCACTGGCGCGCTCCTTGTACCGCGGTGGCTCGTCGCGCGAGAGATTGATGAAAAACGGATTGGCATTGTCACGGGTGACATTTTTGCGGGTTGTGACGGGATGTGCCCAGGACTCAAAGGCGTCGAAGGCCATGGCCAGATCCTTCTGGCTGAGCTGATTGGAATTGGAGCAGGCCAGCATGATGGTGCGTAAATAGGTGTCGCGAATATTGCTCGCCTGCCGCAGTTTGAGCAGGGGGTCCTGTATCGGGGCGGTGAGTATTTCATAGGCGTCCGCTGTCCGGTAGAGATGATGCAACAGCAGCCACAGCCCCTTGGGCAGCGGCGTGTAAATCTGGCAGCTGCGCAGGTAAAGGAGACCGATGCTGGACATGGCGCGGGAGATGGCTTTGGCCAGATTATCCCGCCCCTGGCTGTTGAGACTTTTCTGGCTGATCAGGTCGCGCACGCAGATGCTGTAACCATTGATCATGGACTTCTGCAGCGCCTGAGCAACTATGGCGGTTTTCTGGGCCTCCTCCGGCAGGATCAGCGGTTGCCCGAGAAATTGTTTGGCGAGCCCGGCAATACTGATTTGAATGCTGGGGCGCAGGACTTCCAGCATTTCCAGACGGGTTTTAGGGTCGGTTTTCAGGCGGTTGATTTCAGGCAGGTTCTTGTACAGCTGAACACTGGTCTGGGTAACGCGGGTTATCTGTAGCTGGTCGGCCCAGTTTTGCAGGTTGGCCGGTTTGATGCCGTTGCAGAAGCTGAATTTCGTCAGGTCCTGGGCGGGCAGCCCAATTTCGGAAAAATGGCTCTTGGGATTGTAGGTATCGGTCATAGGCTCTTTGGTTACTGGTGCTTCCCTGGCCCCATCTCATATAGAAAAAGAATAACGGTTCAACTTCAGTATAGACGTAAGTCTGTAGAGCCACAGAAGGTGCTAAAAATTCCCCACGGTTGCTGCGGGCAAGCAATTAATGGCGGTGCCCCTAAAGCAGCGGGGTTTTGGAGCCTGCGTGAGCGTCTTCCCGCACCAGTCGGGGAACCAGGTAGCCCGGAAGCCGTTTTAACAGGGATTGATAAATTTCCGAGGCATCGGCCTGACTCACGGCAAAATGCGCCGATCCCGCCACCTTGTCGAGCAGGTGCAGGTAATAGGGAAGAACCCCCGCTTCAAACAGGGCCTTGCTCAGGGTGGCGAGGGTGTGACTGTCATCATTGACACCTTTCAGGAGAACGCTCTGATTCAGCAGAGTAACATCCGCGCGCTTCAGACGAGCGAGGCCGCCAACAACATCGGCATCAATTTCCTGGGGGTGGTTGCAGTGAATCACCATGACCGTCTGCAATTGTGGCAGCGTGAGCCATTTCAGGCATTCATCCGTTATGCGGCTGGGCGCCACTATGGGCAGGCGGGTGTGGACACGCAGACGCTTCACGTGACCAATGGCGGCGATTTCCCTGCTCAGCCAAAGTAACTGTCTGTCGCTCAGGACCAGAGGATCGCCACCGCTGTAGATGACCTCCTCGATACTGCGATCGGCGCGGATATAATCCAGCGCCGCCTGCCACTGCTGACGCCCGGGGGCATTGTCCTGATAGGGGAAGTGGCGACGAAAACAGTAGCGGCAATTGATCGCGCACTGGGACGCCGCGATAAACAGCACTCGCCCGTGGTATTTGTGGATGAGCCCCGGCAAGGGATTGGCCTCGGCTTCCTTCAGCGGGTCGGGGCCATAACCGGGCACTGTATGAAGTTCATTGCCCAGTGGTAAAATTTGTCGCAACAGAGGGTCCGCAGGGTCCCCTGTCTTGATGCGCCGTGCATAGGCGCGGGTGGTGCGCAGTGGGAATTGCCCACTGGCCTGCCAGGCGCCGGCGAGTTGGCTCGGGTCCAGTTGCAACAGTGAAAAAAGTTCATCCGGCGAAGTGATCAGATCCGACAACTCTTCCTGCCAGCTTTTACTCTGCCATGTTGGCAAGGTTCGCGTTATCATGTGCGCCTTTATAAACGTGTTGATAGTACTTCGAGGGCATAATGGCTAGCTATTCTACCAGTGAATTCAAGGGCGGGTTGAAAGTGATGTTGGACGGGGACCCCTGTTCCATCGTCGAAAACGAGTTCGTGAAACCCGGCAAGGGTCAGGCGTTCAACCGCGTACGGTTGAAGAACCTGAAAACCGGCCGCGTGTGGGAGCGCACCTTCAAGTCCGGCGAATCGCTGGAAGGGGCGGATGTCATGGACATGGACATGCAGTACCTCTACGACGACGGTGAATTCTGGTATTTCATGCAGCCGGAAAACTTCGAGCAGGTTCAGGCCGATAAAGCCGCCGTCGGCGACGCCGTCAAATGGCTGAAGGAACAGGAGACCTACGTTATTACCCTGTACAACGGGGCACCCCTCGCGGTAACGCCGCCCAACCACGTGGACCTGGAAATCGTGGAAACCGATCCCGGCCTCAAGGGTGACACGGCTCAGGGCGGCACCAAGCCCGCAACCCTGTCCACTGGCGCGGTGGTCAAGGTCCCTTTGTTTCTTTCGACCGGCGAAATCGTGCGTGTGGATACCCGCACTGGCGAATACCAGGGCCGGGCCCCCAAATAGCCCTCAACAACTCTCAACCGCTTGGAGCATGAAGCTTGCAGCCAGAATGGCATCCCACCGCCAGCCTTGCCACTTTAAAAAAACGCGCACGGCTGCTGGCTGACATACGCGCATTTTTTGCGGAGCGGGGTTTGCTGGAAGTGGATGTGCCCCTGCTGAGCCCCGCGACAGTCACCGATCCCCACCTGCAAGCCATAAGCGCGCAGGTGGGAGGCCGGCAGCAATTCCTGCAAACGTCCCCGGAGTTCTATATGAAGCGCCTGCTGGCGGCGGGCCTCGGCTCCTGTTTTTATCTGGGCAAGGCCTTCCGTCAGGATGAGCTGGGCCGACGGCATCGCCCGGAATTCACCATGCTCGAATGGTACCGGGTCGATTTTGATGATCGGCGTCTGTGCGCGGAGGTGATCGATCTGGTACGCGCTCTCGCCGGCGGCGATGTCAATCATCGACAGATCGGCTACGGCGATATTTTCGAGGAGTATCTCGGGCTGGATCCCCACGGGGCGTCGGAGGAAGAACTGGCGCAGCTGGCGGCAAGCCGGCTCGACTTCCACTTTCCGGACAGTGCCGGCGGGAGCCTCGATAAAAGCTCGTGGCTGGACCTTTTGTTCAGCCATTGTATCGAGCCCCGTCTCGATGGCCTGGTGCTGATTGTCGACTACCCCGCCTGTCAGTGCGCCCTTGCCAGGACGGACGTGAATGAACGCGGCCAGGCGGTGGCCCGGCGCTTTGAACTCTTCTGGAACGGCATGGAACTCGCCAATGGCTATTGGGAGCTGACCGATTCACGCGAGCAGGCGGCGCGCTTTGACGCGGACAACGAGACACGCAGAAAGCTCGATTTGCCAGCTATCGAGCCGGATCGGCGACTCCTGGCGGCACTGGAGGCGGGAATCCCCGAGTGTGCCGGCGTGGCGCTGGGGGTGGACCGGTTGCTGATGTGCCTGCTGGGCGCCTCCGCCATTGATCAGGTGCTGCCTTTTTAAGACAATGTCCCTAAACACTGCTATTTCGACGTCGCTTGTAAGACAAGTATTACAACAATAAAAACCGGGTGCGCCGGACATGCCGTCCCTATACGTGGCCATTGTCTATACTGTTTGAGAGGCCTTGCCTCTTGAAGATAACAGGGATAAATATTGGAACCTCTGAGCAAATTCCGCTGGTTTTCGTGTCACGACCGTTGCGAAATTATTCTGGCAAGCCGGTAAGCTCCAAACCGTTCTGCTTTTCATCGGCGATGGTCAACGACGGTCGCGAGCAGCTGACGACAGGCCGCATCTGTCTTCACGCTCATTGCGGCGCGGATAGCAAGAAGCTGTTTGGTCCGTCAGGCGTTCCATAAAAACTGGAGCATTCAATAATGCAGGCTACGCTCGCTGTCAGAACAAGCCTTTTGTACCTCTTGCTTGCGATGCTGCTTTCGCCGGCTGCCCTGGGGTTGGGAGATCTTCGTTTTCAACGCTTGCAATTCGCTGGCGAAAGTTCTCAGCAGAACGACAACCTCAGTGCCATCCGGTCGACCGTCAAGGATCCGCGCGGCTTCATCTGGCTGGGTGGGGAAAATGGCCTGGCCCGTTATGATGGCCACGACATCGTCCTTTATCAGACGGACCCTGAAAACCCGAAATCCGTCAGTGGCAATTTCATCTGGGCTCTGGTTGTTGATAAGGACGGCGTCATGTGGGTCGGCACCGGACGCGGGCTTTGTCGCTACAATGCCGATACCGATGATTTCGAACGTTTTGTTCACAGCGCCGATAAAAATTCCGTCAGCAATGACAACATCAAAGCGCTTGCGGTGGACCGGGATAACAACCTGATCATCGGTACCGGCAACGGACTGAGTATTCTTGATGCCGAAAGGCGGACATTTCGCAACTATCATCACGACCCCGATAACCCCCAGAGCCTGAGCCACAATTTTATCCGCACGCTGTTGGTCGACCGCGACAACAGGCTCTGGGTGGGCACCAGCGACGGTGGTCTGAATCTGTTCAACCGCGATACGGAAACCTTTACCGCCTACACACACGACCCGAGCAATCCCGATTCCCTGATCGACAACGATGTGTCCGCCATCGAAATGGACTATCAGGGGCGGCTCTGGGTCGGGACCTACAACAATGGCGTCAGTCGCCTGAATGATGATGGAAAAACCTTTTCTCACTATCGTTTTGATCCGGCGGATGAATCATCGCTGGGCAGCAACAACATTTCCGATATCCATGAAGATCGCCAGCACAATTTATGGATAGCGGCGGATCATGGCGGCCTGGCGCTGTATCTGCCGGAAACCGACGCCTTCCGTCGTTACGTGCACAGCGCCTATGACATCAACAGCCTGAGCACGAATCACCCGCGCCATATTTATGAGGATGATAAGGGAAACCTGTGGATAGGAATGTTTCCCACCGGTATTAATTTTCTGGACCATTCGGCTTCGGTGTTCACCAATTATTTTCACAAACCCGACGATGAAAACAGTCTCAGTCACAACGGTGTATTGAGTTTTTTTGAAGACAGCGACGGCATTCTGTGGGTCGGGACCGAGAAGGGACTGAATGCCTTCGACCGGGAAAAGGAAACTTTTACGCGCTATTACAGCGATCCTCGCGATCCTTTTGATCTGAAGTTTGACACCATACTGAGCATCGCAGAAGACGCCAGCGGGGAGTTGTGGATCGGTACCTGGTCGGGCGGCTTGCACCGGTTCGACAAAAGGACCGGGAAGTTTTACAACTACTATCCCGATGACCGTGACCCGAACAGCATCAGCAATGAATTCGTGTGGAAGGTCATACGCGATAGAGACAATGTTATCTGGGTAGCCACGGAGACCGGCGGACTCAATCGCTACGATCCGGCAATTGACGGCTTTGTGCACTATATGGCGGATCCCAAGGATCCCAATTCCATTATCAGCAATCAACTGTGGACACTGATGGAGGACAGCCAGGGCTATCTATGGATAGGCACACTCGAGGGACTTGACCGTTTCGACAAGCGCACGGGCGAGTTCAAACATTATCTGCATAATCCCCAGGACGATACCACCATCAGCAGTAATCAGGCGGTGTCCCTGTTTGAAGACAGCAGGGGACGGATATGGGTGGGCACCCGGGATGCGGGAGTCAATATTCTCGATGCCAGCGGGGATTTCACTTCGCTCGGTGTGGATGATGGTCTGCCATCGGCGAGCATATCGAGCATTATCGAAGACGACGCGGGTTTTATCTGGCTGGCGACAGTCAATGGCCTTGCCCGTCTCCACCCCGACAATTTCACCATTACGACTTTCAACAGAAGCCATGGGCTCGGCTCCAACAACTTCAATCGCGATGCGACCTTCAAGGACGACAATGGCCTGCTGTATGTTGGCGGCATTCACGGGTTCAGTGTGTTTGATCCAGCGAAAATACAATCCGATTCCGAACCGCCACCGGTCGCCATAACCGATTTCCGTCTGCTCAATGTCTCGGTGCCTATTGGCGGGCCGTCGGGCATCCTGTCGCAGTCCATTACGGAAACCGAACAGTTGACGCTGGACTACGACCATTCGATGTTTTCTTTCGATTTTGCCGCGCTCAGTTACCGCTCGTCATCGAGTAATCAATACGCCTACATGCTCGAAGGCTTTGACAAGGACTGGAATTTCATCGGCAATCGCCACACGGCAACCTACACCAATATCAGTCCCGGTCACTATCGGTTCCGCGTCAAGGCCGCCAACAGGGACGGCGTGTGGAACACAGAGGGTGCAGTCATTGCCATCACCATTACACCGCCGCCCTGGAAGACCTGGTGGGCCTATCTGGGCTACGCGCTGCTGCTGGCCGCAATCATGATCATGAGCAACAAGTACAAGAGCCTGCGCATCAAATCCAATATCTATCGCGCCCTGTCGGCGACGGACCCCCTGACCGGAGTTTACAATCGTGCGGGCATGGCCCAGGCGGTGGAGAGTGCTTTCGGCAAGCACGCGCTCGCCAATGGCGTGGGGTTGATGGTCATGGACATTGATCATTTCAAGTGTATCAATGACGTCAGTGGTCACGACGCGGGGGACCGGATACTCAAGGAGTTCGCGACACTGATCGGCAACAACATCAGATCCGGCGACAGTTTTGCTCGTTGGGGTGGGGAAGAGTTTGTGCTGCTCTGCTCGGGTATCCGTCGGGAAAGTGTGATTGCTCTGGCAGAAAAAATTCGCGGGACTGTGGCTGATCATGTTTTCGAGGAAAGTTTTACGCCCCTTAAAATTACCTTAAGCATCGGCGTGGCCTGCGCCCGGAGCGACGACAGTTTCGACCGACTTTTCAAGCGTGCGGACATCGCCCTTTATGAGGCCAAGGCGGCGGGCAGGAACCGGATTGCGGTTGCGGATTAGCCGTCTGCTACTTCAATAGGCCGTTTTTCCGCAGGTCCATCGTCACCGAGACCAGACCATCCAGCCCCTGAGGTGCCGGGTCCCTGGCCGGCACGGGCAAAATCGGAAGCTGCGGGAAATGCATGGCCATGGAATTGATGACCTGATCGGGCGCGCGCCCAACGCGGTTGACAATGACAGCCGGCAGCGAGACACCAACCTTCTGCAGTATGTCCCTGGCGCGCATGGCTTCGCGCACGCTCAAACGATCATCGTTGACCACCAGAAGGAATCCGGTCCTGGCACTGTCGCGCAGTTGCAGCCGACTGCGCTCGAAGAGGGCGCGGCGGGCTTCCAGCAGGTCCCGGGCCTGGCGCCAGCGCGCCGCCCCTTCCGGAGCCATGTCGGGAGCCTGTTCCTGTCGCTGGAGCAGCGCCTGGGTCCAGGCCTGCATGGATTCGGGCAGACTCAGCAAATGCAGGGCGTGGCCGGTAGGCGCGGTGTCCACGACAATCCGGTCCCACTCCGCGGACGCATCCAATTGGCGACACAGGGCCTCGAACAGGGCGGATTCCATGACGCCCGGATGCTGCCCGCTGAGATCCACCTGGCGTTCCGCCTCCCGCAGAAATTCCGGTGCCGCGAAGCGGCGGATGTTGTCCTTGACCCGGGCAATATAGTCGTCGCGGGCAATTTCCGGATCCAGTTCCCGGACATGGAGTTGCGGGCTGACTTCCCGCGGCAGGTCGTTTAGTGGCAAGTCGAGGAGGTCGCCAATGGAGTGCGCGGGATCCGTCGAAATCAGCAGCGTACGCTGACCTGACTCGGCCAGCCCGGCGGCGGTGGCCGCGGCAAGGGTCGTTTTGCCGACACCGCCCTTGCCGCCGAAGAACAGGATTTTGGGCAGTTTGATAGGGTGGGACTGGGTCATGGTGTCCATTTCAGCAGCAGGAAAATCCCTGCACCGGTGAATGCTCCATGCCCATGCGGCGGTGCCAGTGGTGAAAGTCTTCCAGCAGGAATGGCATCAGTTCCAGGCAATACCAACCTGCCGGATTGGGTAGACCGAGGCTTTCAGACATGACCAACAGGCGAAAAAAATCATCCCGACGGCGCTGCTCCAAGGCGACGGCGCGACGGAATGGCTGCTCGTAGAAGTCCCGGTAGAGCTTGCCCCAATGGCGCAGCCGCTCAAGCACAGGTTTCAGCCTGGGGTTTGGCGAGCAGGCGGCGCAGGGTGAAGGCACCCTCCAAAATTAACCAGATATTGAGCGCGAAAATGATGCCGCCGAGTAACAGCATCAGCCAGTTGCCGCTTGAGATATAGAGGGACAGGTTGTTCAGCATGGCCCAGGCGGTGGTGGTCGCCACTATCAGAAACGGCACCAGGGTATAGATCACCGGGCGCCGCATCTTCCACAGCAGTAGGGTGACTACCAGCAGTGACAGACCGGCGGTCAATTGATTGGTGGTGCCGAACAGGGGCCAGAGCACCATGCCGCCGCCACCGGGGTTGGCAGGGTCGGCGCCAAAGGCGAGGCCGGCGCAGGTTGCGAAGGTGATAAAGGTCGCCAGGTTGACGTTGTTCAATGCCGGCCAGCCATAATCCTGCCCAATTTCGGCCAGAATAAAGCGTTGCAGACGCATGGATGTATCCAGAGTGGTTGCGGCAAAGGCGACCACCATGGTCGACACTAGTGTCGTGCCGACCACGAGAGGCAGCCCGAGATTGCCCAGCAGATTACCGGCACCGGTGGCAAAGGCGGCTATACCGCCAGCACTGGCCGCGGCCCAGGAACTGTAGTGGCTACTCCACTCGGCCATACCCGAGAAACCCGCCGACACCGCCAGCAATGCAGCCAGTGCCAGCAGTCCTTCGCCTATGGCGCCGAGATAACCCACAAAGCGGGCGTCGGTTTCCCGGTCCAGTTGGCGGGACGAGGTGCCGGAACTCACCAGACCGTGAAAGCCGGAAATGGCGCCGCAGGCGACCGTGACGAACAGCAGCGGCACCAGCGATGGCGTGCCTTCGGGGACATGGGCATTGAACATGGGTGCGGCAAAATCGGGGTGGCCAATAAACAAGCCCGCATAGATGGCGACGAGACACACGAGCAGCAGGTGCGAGTTGATAAAGTCCCGGGGTTGCAGCAGCAGCCATACCGGCAGGCGCGACGCCAGTGCGCCATAGGCGAGCATGATCAGCACCCACCAGGCCTTGTCGGTGACACCGCCCATTTCCTGGGGCAGGCTCAGGGGAACTTCGGCTCCCAGGAATATCAGCCCTATCAGCAGTGCCAGGGAAATCAGACTCGGCCACAGCAGGGGGGCGCGGAAGCGATAGGCCAGCACGCCAATGGCAATGGCGATGGGCATCTGCAGCCAGTAGGGCAGCAGACTACCTGGAAATTTGACGAACAGAGTCGCGATGGCGATGGCAAAGACGGCATTGACCATCAGCAGCAGGAAGAAAATGATCAGCAGGAAGAGGCTGCGTGCCCGGGGGCCCAGCACCTCACTGGTGAGACTGCCCATGGAGCGGGCCCGGTGGCGCACCGAAGCCCAGAGGGTGACTGTGTCGTGCATGCCGGCCATGAAGACGGTACCGAGCAAAATCCAGATCAGGGCCGGCAGCCAGCCCCAGATCACCGCGATGGCCGGGCCTATAATGGGCGCGGCGCCGGCCACGGAGGTGAAATGATGCCCCCAGAGTACGAAACGGTTGGTGGGAACAAAATCCAGCCCGTCATTGAATTCGTGAGCCGGCGTCTTGAACGCCGGGTCCAACTCCAGCAACTGGGCACCAATAAACCGGGAATAAAAACGCCAGCCGAGAAAGAAGGTCAGAAAGCCACCGAGGGCTACCAGAACAGGCCACATACCATAAATCTCTTTATTGTTTGATGGTCGTATTTTAAACGGTCGTCAAAGCGAATCCAATATCGCATTGGACACGGCAAACTCCAGCAGTTGCTTTGTTCACAACCTCGCGCCCTGGGCGCACCTGCTATTTATTATCGGGGCCGCTGTCACAGCTGACATCGTGGTTCATGTCCCAGGCCGGATTGTCCGACTGGGGCCGACCGACCACCACGGCGGGAACGCCGGCCACGGTGGTGTGAGGCTTCACGTCTTTCAGCACTACGCTGCCCGCGCCTATCTTTGCGCCTTCGCCGATTTCGATATTGCCGAGAATCTTGGCGCCGGCGCTGATCAGCACGCCGCGTCTCACTTTGGGATGGCGGTCGCCGCTTTCCTTGCCGGTGCCGCCCAGCGTAACCGACTGCATGATGGAGACATCATCTTCCACCACCGTGGTCTCGCCGATGACTATGCCCGTGGCGTGGTCCAGCATGATGCCCTTGCCGATTCGGGCCGCCGGATGTATGTCCACGCCGAAGATAAGGGCGATGTGGCTTTGCAGATAATTGGCCATGGCGTAGCGCTTGCGCTGCCACAGGCAGTGGGCCACCCGATAAGCCTGCAGAGCGTGAAAACCCTTAAAATAGAGGAAGGGCACCGAATAGGAATCACAGGCCGAATCTCTCTCATAAACGGCCTTGATATCGGAGCGCACGGACTTGGCAATGCAGTCATTGACCAACATTGATTCCTCGATGATCTCCCGAATCTGCAATGCGGTAATGGCGGTGCTGCCCAGCTTGTTGGCCAGGTGGTAGCTCAGCGCGGATTCCAGCGTATCGTGATGGAGAATGGTGGCGTGGAAGAAGCTGGCCAGCGCCGGCTCCTCTTCAGCCTGGGCGCGGACCTCCCGGCGAATGGTTTGCCAGACAACATCACTTTCATCGATGGAAGATAGTGGACTATGAGCTTGCATGGAATCTGGTCCTGTCGATCAATGCATGAAATGCCCATTATTGGGGTTAAAAAAGCGAGCTGCAAGCCATAAGCTGTAAGCGAAAGATAAACAACCAACCGGTACGGCTTGAAGCTTGCGGCTTTTTGCTTGCTTTTCGGCGCCGAGGCCCCTAATATACGCCGCCCTAATCCCGCTTGACTGAAAAACAACCAAATCAGGCGGATCTCCTTGCCTCACCGATTTTTCGGGAGGCTGTTAACCCGTAAGGAGCAATAATGCGTCATTACGAAATTGTATTTCTGGTCCACCCGGATCAGAGTGAGCAAGTGCCCGGCATGATCGAGCGCTACTCAGCCACGGTCACTGGCGACGGTGGCACGGTCCATCGCCTGGAAGACTGGGGCCGCCGTCAAATGGCTTACTCCATCAACAAGATCCACAAGGCCCACTACGTGCTGATGAATGTGGAATGTACGGAAGCGGCATTGCAGGAACTGGATACGGCTTTCCGTTACAACGACGCCGTACTGCGCAACATGGTGATTCGCTGCGATGAGGCGGTGACTGATGAGTCCCCCATCATGAAGGCGGAAAACGAGAGCCGCGAGCGCAAGAGCCGTGAGCGTCCGGAGCGTCGTCAGGAGTCTGACTCCGGCACATCCGAATCCGGCTCAGCCGAATCCAATACAGAAACCGCAAGCGCTGAGAACTCCTCTGGCGAAGACACAAAAGCTGAATCCGAGCAGGAGGAGCAGTAACCATGGCACGTTTTTTCCGTCGTCGTAAATTTTGCCGCTTTACCGCCGAAGGCGTAAAGCAAATTGATTACAAAGACCTGGAAACGCTGAAAGCCTATATCACCGAAACCGGTAAGATAGTGCCCAGCCGTATCACAGGTACCAAGGCTCGTTATCAGCGTCAGTTATCGACAGCTATCAAGCGCGCACGTTACATCGCGTTGCTGCCATACACTGACAGCCACGAGTAACACTGGCCACAAGCAATTTGGCCATAAGTAATACGTAACGGCGACTGGCCGTGAGGCCTGTCCGTGTACTAGCGGACGAGCCCGCGGCAGCTTATGAAGCCGCTAAACGAACAGTCGAGAGACAGTCGAGATACAATCGAGAGTCCGGTTTTATGATGCGAGCGCTAGCCCAGTTCATTATGCGTGGGCGCTGGCAGGCAGCGACGGTCGCTCTTCTGGGCAGCTGGTTTCCGGTTGTGACTCCGGCCACGGTAGGTCTGGTCGGGCTGCGTCTCGGCGCGGTGGATGGGTTTATTGTTCTGCTCTGGGCCGTGCTGCCCGCGGTGGTGGCTCTCTGGGTCAGCGACGTCGGTGCCCTCATGGCATATTCCACCATGGCGGTAATGCTGATTGTACTGATCAGCGCTGTTTACCTGCGTGCCACCATGTCCTGGGCGCGCAGCCTGATGATACTGGTGGTTTGCAGCACGCTGGCGGCGCTGGGGTTGGCATTGGTTGTGCCGGATCTGGCGGCATCACTGACAGAGACGCTGGGTGAACTGGCGGCACCGCAAAAAGCGGAGACAAATGCAACACCTGTTTCCATCGAGTGGAGCCAAAAGACAACAGCCGGTGTCCTGGCTTACCTGATGGCGCTCAGCAGCCTGATGGCATTATTGGTTGGGCGTTGGTGGCAGGCCATCCTGTACAACCCGGGCGGCTTTCGGGCCGAATTGCACGGTCTGCGTCTGGGGCCGACAACTGCCCTGGCATGTGCCGCCGCGACGGTCTACTGCCTGGTGGCGGGCGAGGCATATCAGGCCTGGGCCAATGTCTTCAGTCTACCCTTGCTGGTGGCGGGTGTTGGTCTGGTGCATTGTGTCGTCAGGCATTACCGTTTAGGTATCGTAACGCTGGTCGTCTTTTATGTGGCACTGGTATTGATCCAGCCAGCAATTCTGCTGGTGGCGGCATTGGCATTTGCCGATGTCTGGTTGAATTTGAGAAACCGATTTAAATCGACGCAGTGATTGATCGCTGCGGGACAAGAGGGTAAACGAGATGGACGTTATTCTGCTCGAAGAAGTAGGTAAACTGGGTAAAATTGGTGACAAGGTTACCGTCAAATCCGGCTTTGGCCGCAATTTTCTGCTGCCTCAGCGCAAAGCGGTTGCCGCGACAGCGGAAAATCTGGCGGACTTTGAAGCGCGTCGCGCCGAACTGGAAGCCGCCGCTGCCGAGAAGAAGCAAATTGCACAGGCACGCGCCGACAAGCTCGACGGTCTGGTTATCAACATCAAGGCCAACGCTGGCGACGAAGGCAAGCTCTTCGGCTCCATCGGTACTGGCGATATTGCCGAGGCCATCACGGCCACTGGCACTGAAGTGTCCAAGGCGGAAGTAAAACTGCCGGAAGGTACTCTGCGCGAAGTCGGCGAGTTCGAGATCGATCTGCAACTGCACTCAGACGTGTTCCAGACGATCAAGCTGTTTATCGAAGCTGAATAAGGCTTTACAGGCTCTGCCGTGGGGCCCGCCGGAGACTCTTTTCCAGGACTCCGGACGAGTTGCTGCAGGGAGTGCCAAACAGGTCTAGAATGAGGCACGTACAGGTTTCTGTCCGTGCCTTTTTTGTCTGTGGCGATTGACGCACGCGCCGCAGACCGCAAACCGCAGATCGCTATGTCAAATTACGAACCACAAGACACTACGGCCTTTGATCTGGAGTCTCCTCCTTCCGAACAGGTCACCTCCGTTCTGCCGCACTCGGTGGAGGCGGAGCAGTCCGTATTGGGGGGGCTGTTGCTGGATGCCTCGGGGTTCGACGCAGTGGCGGAGATTCTCTCCGACAGCGACTTCTATAAGGCGGGGCACCGCAAGATATTCCGCATGATGTCGCGCCTGATCGAGCGCGATCAGCCGATTGATGTCATTACTGTCGCTGAAGGGCTCAGCAGCCACGAAGAGTTGGATGAAGTCGGCGGACTCGCCTACCTGACCGAACTGGCCGCCAATATCTCCGGCAGCGAAAACGTAGTGGCCTACGCCCGTATCGTGCGCGAGAGAGCCACCCTGCGCCAGCTTATCGCCGCCGCCACCGAAATCAGCCGCGCCAGCTACAATCCCGCCGGACTGGGTTCGGACGATCTGCTGCAATTGGCGGAAAAGCGGGTGCTGGAGATTGCCGAGGACAGGCCCAAGGAAGGCGGCTTCGAGTCCGTCAATGCGCTGCTCAAGGAAACGGTCGAAAAAATCGACAAGCTGTTTCGCGCGGACAGCAATATTACCGGTCTGCCCACGGGTTTGACGGACCTGGATGAAAAAACCTCGGGCTGGCAGCCGGGGGAACTGATCATACTGGCGGCGCGCCCCTCCATGGGCAAGACGGCGCTGGCGCTCAACTTTGTCGAAGCGGCCATTCAAAGCACCGCCAAGCCCGCGCTGGTGTTCAGCATGGAGATGCCCGCGAATTCGCTGGTCATGCGGATGCTGTCCTCACTGGGGCGCATTGACCAGGGCCACATTCGCAACGGCAAGCTCACCCAGGAAGACTGGCCCAAGCTCGAAGTGGCGGCGCGAAAACTGAAAGACAAGCTGCTGTTCATCGACGATACCCCCGGGCTGACCCCCAATGAAATCCGCGCCCGGGTGCGGCGCATTGTGCGCGAACACGGCAACCCGAGCATGATCATGGTGGACTATCTGCAGCTGATGCACGTCGCCGGTGCTACCGAAGGTCGCACCCAGGAAATCTCGGAAATTTCCCGCTCGCTCAAGGCGCTGGCCAAGGAATACGATTGCCCGGTTATCGCCCTGTCACAGCTCAACCGGGGCGTGGAGCAGCGCCCCAACAAGCGCCCCATGAACTCGGATCTGCGGGAGTCGGGCGCCATCGAGCAGGATGCCGACGTCATCCTGTTTATCTACCGGGATGAGTATTACAACGAGGAGAGCGCCGACAAGGGTATAGCCGAGCTGATTATCGGCAAGCAGCGCAACGGCGAAATCGGCACCTGTCGGGCAGCCTTCATGGGCAAATACACCCGTTTTGAAAATCTGGCGCCGGAATATTTCCAGGATTCCTGATGTGCACGGCGGTATTATCCGCGCCTGTCCGCGAGGGTGGCGCTGACCTCGAGAATTAGCGATTGCCGAGACGGGAGTTCTATAATGCAGGTCCTTCACCACATTACATCCCTGCGCAAGGCGCTCGACGAAGAGCGCGCGGCGGGCAGGACCATTGGCCTGGTGCCCACCATGGGCAATCTGCATAATGCGCATCTGGAACTGGTGAAACAGGCCCAGCAGCATTGCGATCTGGTGGTGGCCAGCATCTTTGTAAACCGCCTGCAGTTTGGTCTCAATGAGGACTGGGACAGGTACCCGCGCACGCTTCAGGCCGACACGCTCAAGCTGCGCGAAAAAGGCTGCGACTTTCTCTTCTGTCCCGATGAAAAGGAAATCTATCCCAACGGCATGGATGAGCAGACGCGGGTTGTGGTGCCCACCATGGCCAATGTCCTGTGCGGCGCCAGTCGGCCTGGCCATTTCGATGGCGTTACCACGGTGGTCAGCAAGCTGTTCAATATCGTACAGCCGGATATTGCCGTTTTTGGCATCAAGGACTATCAGCAACTGGCGATTATCCGCCGCATGGTGGAAGATCTTTGTATGCCGATAGACATAATGGCCGGCGATATTGTCCGAGAAGGAGACGGTCTGGCCATGAGTTCGCGCAACGGGTATTTGACCGAACAGGAGCGGCCGATTGCCAACCAGCTCTACAAGACACTGAGCTGGGTCTGCGAACAGATCAGCGCGGGGCAGCGGGACTATATGGCGCTGGAAAAGGCGGCCAGGAAACAGATTGAGGCGATGGGCTTCAAGCCGGATTATATCAGTGTCGCCAATTCCAGGACTCTGGATCCCGCCGCCGATGATGATACCCAGATCACGGTATTGGGTGCCATGTATACGTCCCATGCGCGGCTGATTGACAATATTTCGCTGACGGTAAGCGACTGAATCTACACGCTCCGTCATTCACAGTGAGGGTTGAAGAAGGTAAAGTGATGCAGATTACGATGCTCAAAGGCAAGTTGCACATGGCCCGGGTGAGTCAGGCCGAACTCTGGTACGACGGCTCCTGTGCCATAGACTCGGATCTGGTAAAACTGGCGGGCATGCGCGAGTTCGAAAAGATCCATATTTATGACGTCGACAATGGCGAGCGCTTCTCGACTTATATCATTTTGGCGCCAGCCGGTTCGGGGACTATCTCCATGAATGGCGCCGCCGCGCGCAAGGTACAGG
>CAZEWY010000010.1:0-36095 GCA_964515945.1 uncultured Cellvibrionaceae bacterium | reverse complement strand
CGTTGGCGGTGGAGCCCAGCAACAGGGCCAGACCATGGCGGCCGTGTGAACCCACAACGATCAGGTCGGCATCGAGCTCGCTGGCCAGCCGGCGCAGCTCCGAGGCGGTCTGGCCGAGTGCCACATGTTGCCCAGCCACGGTGACCTGATTCTCCTGGGCCAGAGTGGCCATGCGTTTTTCAGCCTGCTCCTGAATCAGTTGCTGGGCTTCGCTGAGGTCAACGGGAATGTCGCCGCCGTAAGCAAAGGCGAGGGGCTCCACCACATGGGCAATACTGAGCTGGGCCTCGCACACTCGCGCCAGGAGGTTGGCTTTTTGCATTACAGTCACGGCTTCGTCGGTAAGGTCGAGGCCTACCAGAATATGTTTATAACAGGTCATATAGAATTCCTCCGCCGTGGAAACAGCTTCCGGCGTGTCGGAAGCCTTTCTTTGCATGGCTTTCTTGAAGGTCTAAGTCTTGAAGATCTGAACCTTGAAAGATTTAGCCATCATAGCTTCTGACCATTAATTTCTGAATAATGTCTCCGGGCGGGCGGTGGATCAATAAAAGCTGCGAAGATGTCGACCGACCCGGTGCAAATGGAGAATGTGTATGTGGACTACAGTTATTATCGTTGGTCTGGTGGTTGCCATGCTGGTCGGCCCCATTATGCTGATTCAGCCATCCCGGCGTCAACGGCGATTGGCGAAACTCCGCGCCGCGGCCGTCACTCACGGGCTGAGGGTCCGCACCATGCGCATGCCCGAGGGCAGTGCCGGGGCTGGCCGGGAAGTTACGCTTTACTACCACCCGTGGCCCGACAACAAGACCTTGAAACACACTTGGCTGCTCACGCGTCAGGCCTACAGTCACGGCCTGCACTTTGCTGAAAACTGGGACTGGACCAACGGGCGGGCCGCGCCAGCGGACTGGCATGAGATTATCCGCCGGGCTCTGCCAAGCTTGCCGGATTCGGTGGTCGGTGTCGAAGCAGCATCCCAGAGTCTGGGGCTGTGCTGGCTGGAACAGACGGGGGGGAAGACAGTCGACGAGGCCACCGCCGAGATTTCCGACTGGTTAAAAAACCTGATGAAGGAACTGCCGAAGCGTTTTTAGATCATGGTCAATTGCCGGGTAATACTGGCCTCCCGGCGGAAAATGGGGCTGTGGCGGCGGTTTCCAGGCATTGAAAAAATTGGCCTGTGCAGGAGCCGCAATGGCACTACTGCTTGACCTGAGTGATTTCAACACTTATATATGCGCACCTTAGCCGGTTCTTTTAACCGGAATGAATTATTCGAGATGGCTCTGCCCGGGCAGTGCGTCCTGTCTCTAGACCAAGAAGGATGTTATGGGGAAATCATTAGTTATTGTGGAGTCGCCGGCCAAGGCGAAGACAATCAATAAATACCTCGGTAATGACTATATCGTCAAATCCAGTATCGGCCATATCCGCGATCTCCCCACCAGCGGATCGGCCAAATCGTCAGTGGATCCCAAAGCCCGGGCGAAGCAGGCGGCACTCACGCGCAAGATGTCCCCGGAGGAAAAGGCCGCCCACAAACAGCGCAAGGGTCGGGAGCAACTGGTCAAGCGCATGGGCATAGACCCGGACAACAACTGGAGCGCCCATTACGAAATCCTGCCCGGCAAGGAAAAAGTCGTGGACGAATTGCGCCGTCTGGCGGCGGGTGCCGACACCATTTATCTGGCAACGGATTTGGACCGTGAGGGAGAGGCCATCGCCTGGCACCTCCAGCAGGCTATTGGTGGGCCCGAGGAGCGCTATCGCCGCGTGGTTTTCAATGAGATTACCAAATCCGCAATTCAGAAGGCTTTCCAGGAACCCGGCCGGCTCGATATCGACCGCGTCCACGCGCAGCAGGCGCGGCGCTTTCTGGACCGGATAGTCGGTTACATGGTATCGCCGTTACTCTGGGAAAAGGTTGCCCGCGGCCTGTCCGCTGGCCGCGTGCAATCCGTCGCCGTGCGTCTGGTGTCGGATCGCGAAAGTGAAATTCGGGCCTTTATTCCGGAAGAGTACTGGAACCTGTTTGCCGAGCTGGATACCTCCGCCGGCGAACGCGCCAAATACGAAGTCAAGAAATACCGTGGAGAGGCTTTCAAGCCGGTGACCGGCGATCAGGCTCACGCTGCGGTGGAACTTCTGCAAAAGCAGGGCTACAAGGTCAAGGCGCGGGAAGACAAACCCACCCAGACACGGCCCAATGCACCTTTTATTACATCAACCCTGCAACAGGCCGCCAGCACCCGACTGGGTTTCGGCGTCAAGAAAACCATGATGATGGCGCAGCGCCTGTACGAGGCCGGCTACATCACCTATATGCGTACCGACTCCACCAATTTGAGCAAGGACGCCGTGGACAGCTGCCGGGATTACATCCTCAGTGAATACGGAAAACCCTATCTGCCGGAAACGCCCAATGTCTACTCCAGCAAGGAGGGCGCACAGGAAGCTCACGAAGCCATACGTCCTTCGGAAGTCACCCGCAAACCCACGCAATTGACCGGTATGGAGCGGGACGCGGAGCGGCTTTACACGCTGATCTGGCAACAGTTCGTGGCCTGTCAGATGACGCCGGCCCAATTCACCAGCACCTCGGTTGTGGTGGAATCCGGTGACTATGAATTGCGTGCCCGCGGTCGCGTGATACGCTTCGACGGCTTCACCCGGGTCATGCCCATGGTTGCCAAGAAGGATGACGACGGCATACTGCCCGACGTCAAGGTCGGAGAGGTTTTGCAACTGCATCAACTGCTGCCGTCCCAGCATTTCACCAAACCGCCCGCACGCTACACAGAAGCAAGCCTGGTCAAGGAACTGGAAAAGCGTGGCATCGGCCGGCCTTCGACCTATGCCGCAATCATCTCCACGATTCAGGATCGGGGTTATGTGCATGTGGAAAATCGCCGTTTTTATGCGGACAAGATGGGCGATATAGTCACCGATCGGCTGGTTGAAAGTTTCCGGGAACTCATGGACTACGGTTTTACCGCCAACATGGAACAGTCCCTGGATATCATCGCCCAGGGTGACAAGGACTGGCACCAGTTGCTCAACGAATTCTATGCGGATTTTTCCCGTCAGCTTGCCGAGGCACAGAAGGCCGATGCCGGCATGCGCCCCAATCAGCCGACGGAAACCGATATCAAATGTGGCAACTGCGGTCGCAATATGCAAATACGCACCGGCAGCACCGGTGTTTTTCTCGGCTGCTCAGGCTATGCCTTGCCGCCCAAGGAGCGCTGCAAGAACACCATGAATCTGGTGGCCGGCGAGGAAGCCGTTAATGTGGATGATGACGAGGATGCGGAATCCCGCCAGTTGCGTCAGAAGCGCCGTTGCAAACTGTGCAATACCGCCATGGACAGCTATCTGTTGGATGAAACGCGCAAATTGCACATCTGTGGCAACAATCCCGACTGTCCCGGCTATGAAATCGAAACTGGCGTCTTCAAGATCAAGGGCTACGATGGCCCCATTATCGAATGCGATAAGTGCGGCAGCGACATGCAGCTGAAATCCGGGCGCTTCGGCAAATATTTCGGCTGCACCAATGACAATTGTTCCAATACCCGGAAGCTCCTGCGCAGCGGCGAAGCGGCGCCGCCGAAGATGGACCCGGTGGACATGCCGGAATTACAGTGCGAAAAGGTCGATGACCACTACGTGCTGCGCGACGGCGCCGCCGGCCTGTTTCTGGCGGCGAGTCAGTTTCCAAAGAATCGCGAGACGCGGGCGCCACTGGTGCGCGAGTTGATTCCGCACAAGAATGAAATTGATCCGAAATACGCCTATTTAATGGACGCGCCAGCGGAGGATTCCAGTGGTGTACCGACCATGGTCAGGTTCAGCCGTAAAACCCAGGAGCAATACGTGCAGTCCGAGGTTGACGGCAAGGCGACTGGCTGGAAGGCGTTTTACCGGAATGGAAAGTGGTCTGTTGAAGATTCGCCGGTAAAGGCCAAAGCCAGACCCAAAACCAAGTCCAAAGCCAAACCAAAGTCCAAGGCCAAAGCCAAAGCCAAACCGAAAAAAGCGCCAACTGCCGGAAAGGCCAGTTAAGCCGCTATGAACGCGACCAACCAGCAACTGGCATTTGCGCGGGTTCAGGGGCAGGCGGCAGAAACGGCGCATTCCGCCCTGACCCGGCGCGCTCACCGGCAGGCTGGCGTATTTCAGCTGCATCTGGCCCTGGAGGCTTACGCCGCTGAGCTGCTGGAACCAACCAAATTGAGGCTCAGCATTCAGCCGGGTCCCAAAATGTTCACGGATCTGCTGGAGGGCTTCAGAGCGGCCGGCAGGGTCAGCCCCGAACTGGAGGAACTCGCCGGCCTGGAACAGGATCCCTCATCCTGGCTGTGCCATCTGCATCAGTGGTTCGCGAATCTGCTAAATCTCGGCGGAGAGGGCCGCCGCTCGTCGGTGCTTGCGGAAACCAGCCTGACACATCCGGATGTGCCCGAGACGGAATCCATCGGCCTGATCAACGTCACGGAGACCGAGGAAAGTCGCTCAGGGCCCAGCCCTGCGCTGTTCACAGAGGTGATGGAATCTGCGAAGGCACTGATTGAACGCCAGCGCGGTAGTGGTCAGGAGTACTGAACAGGATAATAGGTCGGGACGGCATTGTCGGTGGCCTTGATGATATCTTCTATGGTGATGCTATACTGGCTCGCTTTTTTACGAGAAGAGATAAAAATTGAATTGGAGTTCCGATCTGATGGCATCCTTATACGAAATCGTTGAACTGCCCAACGGGGAAATTGCCCTGCAACGGGCGGATGATACTGGTGAAAAGCGGGGAGAGCCTTTGGTATCCATTCGATTTTCAGAAGAATCTCTCTATTTTCTCAACGACGCCAAATTTGATGTTGCCAAGGCAATGATTGAGGCAGGTCTGGAAATCGCCAGCGATATCGAGGAGGAAGACCTTGACGCGCTGACGGAGACCGGCGCTATCCTCCATTAAATCCTTCCGTCTGGTTTCTTCCCTATTGTTTTTATCAGTTTGAGCGGGTAGGCAAATCGCCCATTCTGCTATCGATATCGGATCAAGAGACCTTGGCTATTGCCGTAGGAAGCGGCCTGTTCAAGGCTGCTGAAGGCTTTGTCCGTCAACTTGCCGGGGCTGGCGACCACGGCTTCGCTATTTCCTTCAGATAATGCCTGCCATAGCACCCAGAGGGTATCCTCTTCGCTTCTGGTATGGATCAGACGCACCTTGCTCAGGTCGAAGCCGTAGTCATTCAACATTTGTTTGGAGATGCCCTGGGGTGCTATCCAGGAGAACCAGCGGTCTTTGGCCTGGCGGCTGAGGTGGGCGAGCATGGGCAGGACCATGGCCAACTGCGCCGCCCGGGATCCGATGTCTCCGGGAAGTACAACCTCGGTAACGCCCGTGTTCGGGTTTGACGGCTTTTGCTGAAAGCTGCGATTCATATCATGGTTCATATCACGATCCTCGACGGACAACGCCGACGCTCAATCCTTCGATGGTGAAATTCTCGTCGCGCAGATCAACCTCGATGACGTCAAAATCGGGGTTTTCGGGCCAAAGCTCCACTATGGCGCGATTGCCTTCGCGTTTAAAACGTTTCACAGTGACCTCGTCTTCGATGCGTGCGACCACGATTTCACCGTTGTGGACTTGAGTAGTGCGGTGTACCGCCAGCAAGTCGCCGTCGAGTATGCCCGCGTCGCGCATACTCATGCCGTTGACGCGCAACAGATAGTCCGCTGCGGGATGAAAGAAGTGGTGGGGCATCTCGCAATAATCTTCGATATGCTCCTCGGCCAGTATCGGGCTTCCCGCCGCCACGCGCCCCACGATGGGGATGCCGGCCTGTACTTCCGGCAGGCGTATGCCTCTCGATGCACCCGCCACCATTTCTATAGCGCCCTTACGCGCCAATGCCTTCAAATGCTCTTCCGCCGCATTGGCCGATTTGAAGCCGAGAATATGGGCAATTTCGGCCCGTGTGGGCGGATAGCCGGTATCTTCTATGTGGGTTCTGATCAGATCGAGCACTTGCTGCTGGCGCGGGGTGAGCTTGATCATCCTGCTGGTCTCCTACCTAGTCTGTTCGATATCTGTTTTTATATACAGTAAGTGGGATTATATACAGTATTTGAGGGCGTGCAAGTTTTTTCTGGACTGAAGAAGTGCCTTGCCGCCGGATCGCGAGTCAATCGGCAGCTGTTATGGTGTATGAAGGTTAATCTGAGCGTTACACCCAGGGATAGTAGTCGTCGAATTCCTGGAACTTGTCCGGCTCGAGGTTCTCCAGGGGGTTGGCGCTGCCATACAAGTGGCTGTCGTCCTCGGAGGACAGATCTTCGACGCTCAGCCCATAGACGGGGCCCGCATCCTCCGGAGGCTCGGCGGCAACGAGCGGTAGCTGTTCCCACCCATCCATGTCAATTTCGTCAATGGAACCGTCCAGATACTGAATCTCGACGGTATTGGCCAGTTCATCAATGGCCACGACTTCGAACAACTGCGACTCCGCCAAATCCTGGTACCAGGAGCCGATTAACGGGTAGCGTGAGGCCACGGCATTATCTCCCTGAGTTACACATTGGACCCATACGTTATCACGCTGTCCCGCCACAAACATTAGCGCCGCAAATCCGCCAATTGCGGGCGCCTCTGGAAAAAATCGGCGAAAAAGGGTTAAATGCATAAGTTAACTTTTTGTTATTCAAGGTTTTTATCATTCCCAAAATTTTGCCAGACGCAGACGTTACATTTTTTATTTATGATGGTATTTGGCGAAAGAGAAAAACAGTCTAACCAGATGGCCGTCATTTCTCGGTATGACCTGCTGGTGTGACCGGCGGCACATCGGCGCGCCAAAACTCATAGAAGAAATTCATACAAGAGAAGTTACCAATGGCTCAAAATGAAACCGCCGACAAGATATTGCATGCCGCAACCGTGCTTTTTGCGGAGCGGGGTTTTACAGAAACCTCTCTGCGGACCATTACCGGCATGGCCGATGTCAATCTGGCCGCTGTCAATTACCACTTCGGCTCCAAAAAGGCGCTGATTAACGCCGTTTTCCTGCGCTTCCTCACGCCCTTTGCCGAAGAATTGAATCGACAGTTGGATAAGCTGGAAAGCGAAGGGGAGGCGGGGGCGGTTCCGGAGATCGAATCTCTGCTGAGTTGTCTGTTCTCATCGTTGCTTGTGGCTGTCAACCGTGTGGACGGCGAGCCTCAGCGATTCATGCGACTTCTGGGTTTGGCCTATTCGCAGTCCCAGGAGCATCTGCGCCATTCACTCATGGCCGTCTATGGCGATACCTACAGGCGCTTTCTGAAGCTTCTGCATGAGGCACTTCCCCATCTCGACCCAATTGCCTTCTATTGGCGCCTGTATTTCATGTTGGGCGCGGCAGTCTTTACCCTGTCCAGCTTTGATTCCATTCGTGGCATACTCAACGCCGATTATGACGCGGATTCGGACTTAAACGACGCCCTGCACCTGATGGTGCCGGCACTGACGGGGATGCTGCAGACGCCCAATGAAAAACACTGACATGCTGGGTCCAGTCATACTGGACATCGAAGGTTTGACGCTGGCCGACGACGAGGCGCGGCTGCTGAAACGCCCCATTGTTGGCGGTTTGATACTCTTTGCACGCAATTATCGGGACAGGGATCAGCTGGCGGCACTTGTCGGGCAGGTTCGGGCGCTACGTCCCGATATGGTGATTGCCGTGGATCAGGAGGGTGGACGGGTACAGCGGTTTCGGGACGGCTTCACCCGCATACCGCCCATGCAGGTGCTGGGCAGGACCTGTCAGGAGAACCAGACCGTCGGGCTCGAACTCACGCGGGATTGTGGCTGGGTGATGGCCAGCGAACTGCGCAGCCTGGATATCGATATCAGCTTTGCGCCTGTGCTGGATCTCGATGATGCGTACAGTCAGGTAATTGGCGATCGCTCTTTTTCACCGGACCCGGAGGTGGCGACCGCCGCCGCCGCCGCTTTTATGGAGGGCATGCATCAAGCCGGCATGGCGACCACGGGCAAACATTTCCCCGGTCATGGCAGCGTGAGGGCGGACAGCCATCTGGAACAGCCTGTCGACCCGCGCTCACTGGAGGACATCCGCCAGCGGGACCTGCGACCTTTCGCCGCTTTGTTGGCGCAACTGGACGCGATCATGCCCGCTCATGTATTGTTCCCAGCCATTGATGCCAACCCCGTGGGTTTTTCAGAGTACTGGTTGCGGACCATGCTTCGAGGCGACCTTGGCTTTGACGGTGTCATCTTCAGCGACGACCTCTCCATGGCCGGAGCAGCAGTCGCTGGCGGCTACATTGAGCGCGCCAGGTGCGCCCTCAAGGCCGGTTGCGATGCGGTGTTGATCTGCAATAATCCCGCGGGGGCCGCAACAGTGGTGGAAGCGCTGGAGCAGTCGCAGCAACCGCAATCGACGCGTCTGGCGCGAATGCGCTCCCGGCAACCGGCAATGCCATTGGCAGAGCTTCAGCAAAGCACGCGCTGGGGTTCGACCCGGGAGAGGCTCGCGCAATTACAGGCCGAGCGGCCATAATCCTAAATCGAAGCTTCTTGATTCACACCAATAATGCATGCAGAAACGCGAATACGGAGCAATCATGGATTTTGAAAAACTGCTGGGAGCAATCGCCGAACTCGCTTCGGCCGTGGCCGATCCGGTACGGCAGCGGGCCCGGACGGAGGAGATCGTATGACTCCGGCGACTGAGGCGGCGGAGGTGCTCGCCGCGGCGGAACTCCTGTACAGCGAAGACCAGGTGCGGGTGGCCGTGAAGGCGCTGGCCGCCAAAGTGGCACAGGATACCGCCGGTGAAAATCTGCTGGTGCTCTGCGTCATGAACGGCGGACTGATCACGACTGGCCTGCTGATTCCGCATCTGCCCAATTTGCTGCGGGTGGATTATCTTCATGCCACGCGATACCGCGACCAGATTCACGGCGACAAGCTTCACTGGGTCGCCGAGCCCCGGCACAGTCTGGTGGGACAACATGTTCTGGTGGTTGACGATATCTTCGATGAAGGCCATACCCTGAAAGCCATCTGTGATCATTGTCGCCTGCGCGGCGCCAGAAAGGTTTATTCCGTGGTGCTGGTCAACAAGTTGCACAACCGCAAGCCGCATTCTTTTACCCCAACTTTTTCGGGGCTGGATGTGCCGGACCGCTATGTCTTCGGCTGCGGCATGGACTACAAGGGTTACCTGCGGAATTTGCCGGGCATTTATGCAGCCGCACATTGAGGCGGTGGGACCGCGATGACTACGCGACTGATTAAAAAACCAAGAAGGTCACAGTGATCATGGATAATTTTGCCGTCATAGGCGGTTCTGGATTTTACGAGCTGGCTGAGTTGACGGAGTCGAGAAGGCTTACGATTGAAACTCCATTCGGTGCACCCACCACCGCGCTGTTGGAGGGTTCTCTCAACGGCCGCCGCTGTGTATTTCTGCCGAGACATGGCCCCGATCACAAGATACCGCCTCACAAAATAAATTACCGCGCCAATATCATGGCCTTGCGGGAGGTGGGTGTGGAAAATATATTTTCGGTGAGCGCCGTGGGCGGTATTCATCGCGACGCCAAGCCCGGCACTTTGGTGGTGCCGGATCAGATTATCGATTACACCTACGGTCGGGAACACACCTTCGCCGACACGCTTAGTGACAGCATCAATCACATCGATTTCACCTGGCCTTTCGACAGTCATTTACGCGAGCGGCTGATCAGCGCCCTGAAAAACTGTCATTATGACTGGCTGGGGCAGGGCGTTTACGGCTGTGCCCAGGGGCCGCGTCTGGAAACGGCGGCGGAAATCCGAAAACTCCAACGCGACGGCTGTGACATAGTGGGAATGACGGCCATGCCTGAAGCGGCGCTGGCCCGTGAGCTGGGAATGAACTACGCCGCCCTGTGCATCGTCGTCAATCGTGCGGCGGGACTTCAGGATGGCCCCATCTGCCTGATCGAAATCAATCGGGTGCTGGCCCAAAGCGTTGCGCGGGTGCGGGATTTATTGCTGGAGGTTGTTTAAACGTCCGGGCAAAACTACCCATATTTTTTGAAGTCTCAAAACGCGATTGACACTTGTAGACTGGACACCAGTGAAGAATTGTCTTATCGTCCCAGGCCGCGATTCCTGCTGTTTTCCGGTTTGCGGTGCCTACCCCGTTTCAAACCGTTAGAAATCACCACCCATAACTATAAAAATAGATACAACCTAACGACGATCCATTAACCACAATAATGATAAGAGGTGTTTTCCATGACTGCGAGGCAAGTCGGTACTGTCAAATGGTTCAACAATGTCAGAGGCTATGGCTTCATTACCCAGGGCGAAAATGGCAATGACATTTTCGTGCACTACAGAAATATCCGGGGTGAGGGTTATCGCTCACTGGCGGAGGGGCAGCAGGTGGAGTTCGAACTCACCGAAGGCGACAAGGGACTGCAAGCGGATGATGTTGTTTGTGTCGAGTCCGAAAGCGCGAGTCTGACGTCAACTGAATCCTGAATTCCAGGAGTCTGCGCGGTAGGACATTGCCCTACTGCGAAATCGCCACAACGGCCCATTTTTCCGAGCCATTTTCGTTACATAGAACCACTATGCGCCTCAAATGCTCGAAAAACTGTCCTCGCTGTGCCACTTTCTCGCTACGGACATTCCTACCGCGCAGACTCCTACCGCTCGATTTCGCCCGTCGCTGTATTGTAGTTGTCGATCTTGATCAGCATGCCCAGACGTGGGTGATCGATATAATGCAATTCGCCGCTACGCATGCGGCGGGTCTGTTGCAGTGTCACAATCTCCTTGATCAGAAATGGCTGTTCAATCAGGCTGGTATATTCATCAATAGGTGTGGCATCAATGGGTGCTGCATCCAGCTCCCAGGCAGATTGGCTGTCGCTCAGATCAAGGGCTCCCGTATCCAGATTGGTCGAGACATCGACGGGCGGCAGGGCTGGCTGGCGCTTGGGAACATCAGGAAGAGATGGCCAGTGTTCTGATTCCTGTCCGTAATTGGGAACGAACTGCGTCAGCCACAGATCCGTATGCACGTGCAGATAACGGCTGATGCTCAGTTGGATACTTCCTTCAAGCTCCGTGTGTTCCTCATAGTTATTGCCGCCCCGGATAATGATCGGCACCGCTTCATCAATCGGCTTTATCGGCTGACGCCAGGCTTCATGGAACAGGACCCGCATTGCGCGATCATCGGCAATGGCTCCCGTGCTTTCATTCAGTGTTCGCTCGGATTCCGGCAGGAGTACAAAGGCGGGTTCCGGCCCGGCATCGACGGCGGATGAATCGCTCGAGGAGCTGAGTTTCCGCCAGGTGGCGGGATAGTCCAGCGTGATGTCCTTCGGCCAGGCTTCGGGGTCGCCGGACTCATTGCCGGACAGGCGTTCGAACAGAACCACCTCGACCTGATACCAGTCGATTTCGCCTTGGGGCTCTTCGGGGGCACCATGGCTCCAGAGGCTGAGAAACAACAGAAACAGGGGGCTGAACCGGACAGCGATTCCCCATGTTCGAGTGGTGTTGGCGTTCTTGCGTACTGCTTTCATAGTGACTGCTCTTGTGTTCATGCTGCTCTTGAATTCGAGATTGCGCGGCACCGGGCGAATTTGTGTCGACGCTAAACGGCATTCCCATGCGTGTCAAATTCGAATTCCGCTCAGGGCGAGAATGACCCTTAATAGGGGTTTCGTTCGCCGGTCCGTTTCGGAGTTGGGCTTCCCAGGACACGCCGTGAACCCATCCCTGGGGGCTCTGCGCCCGCATCCCTGCGGGCGACGGTCCTGGAAAGCCCCACCCCAAATCGGCCCTCGGTTCGTTCGGATCTCAAGTAAGTGCCATTCTGCCCAAACCGCTCGCTTCAGGCCGAAAGCTTTTCCAATAACTGGTGTACGGCCTTTATACGGGTATCGGCATTATCCATATCATCCGTAAATTTCAGGCGATTCGCCCCTTCCAGCCGGAATTTCTGTGGCCAGGTCTGAACCATGGTGACCAGTGTCAGCGGGGCCACCCGCGTGTCCGAGGCGAATTCAAGACGCCCAGTTTCCCGTCCTGCTTCCAGTTTGGCAATACCCAGACGCTCGGCTCTGAGACGCAATTCCGTAACCCGAACCAGATTTTTGGTCGCTTCCGGCAGCAGGCCAAAGCGGTCGATCATTTCAACCTGGAGTTCATTGAGCTCATCTTCACTTTTGGCGTTGGCCAGGCGCTTGTACATGATCAGCCGCAGATGTACGTCCGGCAGGTAATCCTCGGGAATCAGTGCGGGTATGCGCAGGTTGACGTCGACGCCGGTTTGCAGGGGTTCGTCCAGATTGAGGGTTTTGCCTTCCTGCATGGCCTTGACCGCACGGTCGAGCATATCCATGTAGAGGGAGAAGCCGATGGCCTGCATCTGCCCGCTTTGCTCTTCACCCAGCAGTTCGCCGGCGCCGCGTATTTCCAGATCGTGAGAGGCCAGAGTGAACCCGGCGCCGAGATCCTGGGCTTCCGAGATTGCCAGCAGGCGCTTCTGGGCATCGGCGGTCATATTGCGCTTGTGGGTGGTCAGCAGATAGGCATAGGCCTGGTGGTGCGAGCGACCCACACGGCCGCGCAACTGGTGGAGCTGGGCCAGGCCGAACTTGTCGGCGCGCTCGATGATGATGGTGTTGGCGCTGGGCACATCGATGCCCGTTTCAATGATGGTGGTGCATACCAGCACGTTGAAACGTTTGTGGTAGAAGTCCGACATGGCGGCTTCCAATTCCCGCTCGCGCATCTGACCGTGGCCGATGCGAACCCGTGCCTCGGGTACCAGCTCACTGATGTCCCGGGCGGCCTTCTCGATGGTCTTGACCTCATTGTGCAGGTAGTAAACCTGACCGCCGCGCAGTATTTCACGCAGAATCGCCTCTTTGATCAGATTGTCGTCACTCTCGCGCACAAAGGTCTTGATGGACAGCCGCTTGGCCGGCGGTGTGGCAATAATGGACAGATCGCGGATGCCATTCATGGCCATGTTGAGGGTGCGCGGGATGGGTGTGGCGGTCATGGCCAGGATATCCACTTCGGCGCGCAGGGCCTTCAGGGTTTCCTTCTGCCGAACACCGAAACGGTGCTCCTCGTCGATTATGAGCAGGCCCAGATTGGGATATTTCAGGTCGCCCTGCAGCAGTTTATGGGTGCCGATGATGATGTCGGTCTTGCCGCTTTCCAGATTCTTCTGCACCTCGGCAATATCACGGCTGGAGCGGAAGCGTGATATCACCTCTATATTGACCGGCCAGTCCGCGAAACGGTCACGGAAGGAGTCGTAATGCTGCTGGGCGAGCAGGGTGGTGGGCACCAGGACGGCGACCTGACGGCTGTTTTGTACGGCAATGAAAGCCGCGCGCATGGCGACTTCCGTCTTGCCGAAGCCGACGTCCCCGCAGATCAAGCGGTCCATCGGCTGGGGTGCCAGCATGTCGTTGCGCACGGCAGTGATGGCCTGTTCCTGATCGGGCGTTTCCTCGAAGGGGAAGCTGGCCGAGAACTGCCGGTAAGCTTCGCCGGGGTCATCGAAGGCCGTACCCTGGCGGGCCTTGCGCCGGGCGTAGATATCCAGCAGTTCCGCCGCCACATCGCGAATCTGCTCGGCGGCCTTGCGCCGCGCCTTCTGCCACTGCTCGCTGCCCAGACGGTGCATGGGCGCCACGCTTTCGTCGGCGCCTGAATAGCGGCTGATCAGGTGCAGGTTATTGACCGGCACGTAGAGCTTGGCGTTGTCCGCGTATTCCAGCAGCAGGAATTCCTCGGCCTGCTGATCAATTTCCAGGGTTTCCAGGCCGCGATAGCGGCCAACGCCATGATCGATATGAACCACGGGCGCGCCGATTTTCAGCTCGCTCAGATTCTTGACGGCATTGTCTTCCTGCTCGGCGCTGGTCTTGCGCCGTCGCCGCTGTTGCACCTGCATGCCGAACAACTGGGGTTCGGCGATAACCGCTATGCCTTCATCCGGCAACAGCAACCCCTGTTCCCAATCGGCCACGGTGATGCCGTGGGCGTCATGGCTGTTCAGAAAGCTGGCAAAGCTGCTGTGTTCCTGAGGCTTGATGCCGATTTTGGCCAAGTGCTCGCGCAGGGCCTCGCGCCGGCCATTGGTTTCGGCACAGAAGAGCACGCGCATGGAGGTGTTGCACAGGAAGTTGTCGAGACGCTCCAGCGGATTTGCCGCCTTGGCGTCTATGTAGAGCTCCGGGGGCTTTTCCGTGGCGAAATTGTAATGGCCCTGTTTTTCCGGCAGGGGCGCCTCGTGCAAAGTGACCCGGGGGTAATTTTTCAAATGCTGGAAGACTTCCGCCACCGGCAGAAAAATTTCCGGCGGGCTCAGTATGGGGCGCTCCCGGTCCGCCTTGCGGCTTTCGTAGCGGCTGTTGGCCTCCCGCCAGAAATTCTCGATGGCCTGTTCCAGGCCGCCGGCAACCATGACCAGGGTGTCGGCGGGCAGGTAGTCGAACAGGCTGGCGCTTTGGCTGAAAAACAGTGGCAGGTAATATTCGATACCCGCCGGTGAAATGCCGTCGCTGACGTCCTGGTAGAGGGGGCTGGACCGGTGGTCGACGTCGAAGTGCTGGTGCCAGGACGTTTTGAAGTGGGCGATGCCCTCCTTGTCGAGCGGGCACTCGCGGGCGGGCAGCAGCTCGATGTGCTCGACCTGACGCACGGTGCGCTGGGTTTCCGGGTCGAATTCCCGCAGGGACTCAATGGTGTCGTCGAAGAGTTCGATGCGGAACGCCCACTTGCTGCCCATGGGGTAGACATCCAGCAGAGAGCCGCGCACGGCAAATTCGCCGTGCTGATAGACGGTGTCCACATTGTTGTAACCGGCGGCGGCCAGGCGGCCGCGCAGCTTCACCATATCCAGTTGCTCGCCGAGCTTTACCACCAGACTGTTGCCGATAATGTAGCTCTGGGGCGGGAGCCTCTGGGTCAGCGTCGGTGCCGATACGATGATGAGGCTCTTCTGATCCAGCGAGAGCTGGTACAGGGTGCGCATGCGCGCTGAAATAATGTCCTGGTGGGGAGAGAAGCTGTCGTAGGGCAGGGTTTCCCAGTCTGCGAAATGCAGCACTCCGGGCGCGTTTGGCTGGTCGCGCAGAAACAGGCGCACGTCCTCTTCCAGGCGATCCGCCTCCGCCATGCTCGGCACTATTACGAGGGATGTCTGCCCGTGAGCCAGGCTCGCCCGGGCCACGGCCAGTGCCGCGGCACTGCCACGCAGGCAGCCCCACTGGATTTTACTCGTCTGTTGCGGCGGCAATTGCGGTGAAAGCGGGCTGGTCATTGGCATGGCTGGTGTCGGTATAGTCCCGTGTGGAAATCATTGGTAGTGCCATTGCAGGCGAGTGCTGGAATCCCTCGCGGCGGTGGGCCCGGTCAGGGTGGCACATTCTAGCGGGGTTTCGGTTCCGGCAACAGCCGCAAGGGGCAATTGGTGCCTTTCGGAGGCGCTAGCAATGCGGACCTTGGGTGTCACTATCTGTAAAGATTGATTGTCATTTTTGCAAAAACTTGGTGTGCCTCTGGTGTTATCGGTATCACAACTCTATAATTAGCGCGATTTTTTGGCGGGTCAGGGATTGCGCTGCTCAAGGTCCTGAGTCCTGATCCGAGCGGTGGATGACCGGCCACACATCGAGTGGCTGATTCACCAGAGCAAGTCAGACGTCCGCAATGCGCGGCTACCGGTTATCGTTGTCCTGGCGCGCATTCAACTTCTCCAACCAAGTTAGTAGGCTAAGACGTATGAGAAAAATCCGTCGCGGATTGGATTTACCTATTTCGGGTGCGCCCCGGCAATCCATAGAAGATGGTCCACATATTCGTTCCGTTGCAGTTGTCGGTTTTGATTACCACGGGTTGAAGCCGTCAATGACGGTTCAGGTCGGCGACAAGGTCAAACTGGGTCAGGAACTGTTCAGTGACAAAAAAAGACCCGGAGTCAAATTCACTGCGCCCGCCGCGGGTACCGTTGCGGCAATCAACCGCGGCGCGCGGCGTGTGCTACAGTCAGTGGTCATCGATGTCGAGGGTGATGAAGCGGAAGACTTTGCCCGCTATGACGCCAATCAGCTCGATGGCCTGAGCCGCGAGCAGGTGCGTGACAACCTGGTCAATTCCGGCTTGTGGACGGCCTTGCGCACGCGCCCATACAGCCACGTGCCCGATATTGATGCGGCACCCAAAGCGATTTTTGTCAGCATTCTGGATACCAATCCTCTGGCGGCGGATCCGTCCGTCATCATCGATACCAATCGCGATGCCTTCACTAATGGGCTTAAGCTGCTGGCCAAATTGACGGAAGGCAAAGTCTATGTCGGTCACGGGCCCAAAGCAGCGCTTCCCGACGCACCTGCGCCCAATGTGATTTTTGAAGGCTTCGAAGGTGTTCACCCTGCCGGCAACGTCGGCACTCAGATTCATTTCCTTGAGCCCGCCAGTCTCGGTCGGGTGGTGTGGACGCTGGGTTATCAGGATGTCATGGCCTTCGGTGAACTCTTCACCAGTGGCCGTCTGCCCACAAATCGAGTCGTTGCGCTGGCCGGTCCGCAGGTTGAGAATCCGCGACTGTTGCGCACCCGGGTCGGCGCCAATCTGGACGAGTTGACAGCGGGCGAAATGAAGGCCGGAGAAAACCGCATCATCTCGGGTTCGGTTTTCGGTGGTCGTACGGCGCGGGGCCCAGTGGCCTATCTGGGGCGTTACCACAACCAGGTCAGCGTCTTGCAGGAAGGGCGCGAGCGTTTCTTCCTCCATTATCTGCGTGTGGGCATTAACCGGTTTTCGGCTATCGGCATTTATGCCTCGAGCCTTTTCGGTGGCAAACTGTTTGACTTCACCACCACAACCAACGGTGGTGAGCGCGCCATGGTGCCGATTGGCAACTACGAAAAAGTCATGCCGCTGGATATTCTTGCGACTCAGCTATTGAGAGCCCTGATTGTGGAGGACACGGAAATGGCACAGAAGCTGGGCTGTCTCGAGCTGGATGAAGAGGACTTGGCGCTGTGCACTTTCGTGTGCCCTGGCAAATATGAATACGGTCCGATTTTGCGCAAGAATCTCGCGCGCATTGAGAAAGAGGGGTAAGGCATGAGTTTGCGAGGCTTTTTAGATAGCCTGGAGCCGCATTTCCATAAAGGCGGACGTTTCGAAAAGTGGTATGCCTTGTACGAGGCTGCCGATACGATTTTCTATCAACCGGCGGATGTCACCAAAACCACGTCTCATGTGCGCGATGGCATAGATCTCAAGCGTATTATGATCACTGTATGGCTTTGTACTTTCCCCGCCATGTTTTATGGCATGTACAACCTGGGGCTGCAGTCCAACCTGGCCCTGGCCGAAATGGGCATGAGTTCCATTGAAGGTTGGCGCGGCGCTCTGGTTGCCTTGATTGCCGGCCATGATCCCGGCAGCATCTGGGATAATTTCTGGCTGGGTGCTGCCTATTTTGTGCCTATCTATGTCGTCACTTTTGTTGTTGGCGGGTTTTGGGAAGTCCTCTTCGCCATGAAGCGCGGCCACGAAGTCAACGAAGGCTTTTTCGTGACTTCCATTCTCTTTGCGCTCATATGTCCGCCAGACCTGCCTTTGTGGCAAGTGGCGCTGGGCATCAGCTTCGGCGTTGTTGTGGCCAAGGAGCTGTTTGGTGGAACCGGCAAGAATTTTCTCAACCCCGCACTGGCCGGCCGTGCTTTTCTGTATTTCGCCTACGCCGGTAACATGTCCGGTGACGCTGTCTGGGTGGCCGTGGATGGCTATACCGCCGCGACACCGCTGTCTGTTGCCGCCCAGCAAGGTATGGATGCCATGACCAGTCAGGTGACCTTCCTGCAGGCATTCCTCGGTAGCATTCCGGGCTCCATCGGTGAAACTTCCACCCTGGCCATTCTTATCGGCGGTGTTGTGCTTATCGGTATGGGCATTGCGTCCTATCGAATCGTCGGTGGTGTCATGCTTGGCATGATTGGCACTACGCTGATGTTCAATCTCATCGGATCCGAGACCAACGACATGTTCAACATGCCCTTCTGGTGGCATTTTGTTCTGGGTGGTTTTGCTTTCGGCATGATCTTCATGGCCACGGATCCGGTATCGGCGTCTTTGACGAATACCGGTAAATGGTGGTTTGGCGCGCTGGTTGGCTTTATGACTGTCGTTATCCGGGTTGCAAACCCGGCATTCCCGGAAGGCATCATGCTGGCGATTCTGTTTGCCAACCTGTTTGCACCTTTTATCGACCACTTTGTGGTTCAGGCGAATGTTAAGCGGAGGTTCGCGCGTGGCTAGTAATGATTCAGTCAAAAAGACGATCACAGTGACTTTGCTGCTATGTATCGTTTGTTCGGTGATTGTGTCCACGGCGGCCGTATTGCTCCGGCCCGCGCAGATCGCCAACAAGGAAATCGATTTTCAACGAAACGTCCTTTCGGCTGCGGGGCTCTTGAAAGAGGGCGTCAGTGTTGAAGAGCAGTTCAAGGCCGTGACTACCAAGGTCGTTGACCTGCGAACCGGGAAGTTTACGGATGAATACGATCCGGCCGACTTCGATCAGCGCAAGGCGGCGAAGAACCCGGTCATGTCCGCTGAAATCGGCGTGGGTGCCGACATCGCCGGGCTGGGGCGTATTGCCAATTTTGCCGAAGTCTATCTGATAGATGACGGGGAGGGCGGTAACATCCTGGTTCTGCCGGTGAGCGGTTACGGACTCTGGTCCACCCTCTATGGGTTTCTTGCCCTGGAATCGGACCTGAACACGGTGGTCGGTCTCGGCTTCTATGAGCATGCGGAGACTCCGGGTCTTGGCGGCGAAGTGGATAATCCGAGCTGGAAGGCTCTGTGGGAGGGCAAGAAGGTCTATAACGAGGAGGGTGAAGTGGCGCTTTCGGTCATCAAGGGCAGTGTCGGTCCCCAGACATCTAATCCTCAATTCAAGGTTGATGGACTTTCCGGTGCCACACTGACCAGTCGGGGTGTCGACAACCTGATTGAATTCTGGATGGGCGAAGCTGGCTTCAAGCCATTTTTGCAAAACCTGAAAAACGGGGAGGCCTAGGCGATGAAAATTAAAGAGCTCCTATTTGAACCTATTTTTGAAAACAACCCCATTGCGCTGCAGATTCTCGGTATTTGTTCAGCGCTGGCGGTAACCAGCAACCTCAAGGTGACACTGGTTATGTGTGTTGCTCTGACGCTGGTCACGGCATTTTCAAGCTTTTTTGTGGCGCTGGTTCGCAAGCATATTCCGAACAGTATCCGCATTATTGTGCAGATGACGATCATTGCTTCACTGGTAATTCTCGTTGACGAAATACTGAAAGCCGTCGCTTACGATGTGAGCAAGCAGTTATCCGTATTTGTGGGTTTGATTATTACCAACTGTATCGTCATGGGTCGCGCGGAAGCCTTCGCCATGCAAAACGCAGCGGTCCCGAGCTTCCTCGACGGCATTGGCAACGGTTTGGGCTACAGTGTTTTGCTGATTGCCCTGGCAATTGTGCGCGAACTCTTCGGTTCCGGAACACTGTTGGGTTACGAGATTCTGCCTTTGGTGAGCGACGGTGGCTGGTATGTGCCCAACGGTCTTCTCCTGTTGCCGCCAAGTGCCTTTTTTATTATTGGTTTCTTTATCTGGATTCTGCGCTCGGTGAAAACAGAGCAGGTTGAGCCGACGGAATATGTTATTTCTCCCAACACCACCAATGTGCAGGAGACCGCGTAATGGAAGGACTGATTTCACTATTTGTACGCTCCGTTTTTATCGAGAACATGGCTCTGTCGTTCTTTCTCGGAATGTGTACTTTTCTGGCCATTTCAAAAAAAATGGAAGCAGCCATTGGCCTTGGTGTTGCGGTAACGGTAGTACTTGCCATCACGGTACCCGCCAATAATCTGCTCTATACCTATCTGTTGGCCGATGGCGCTCTCGCCTGGGCCGGACTGCCCGATGTGGATCTGAGTTTCCTCGGTTTGATCAGCTATATCGGCGTGATCGCCGCGATAGTGCAGATTCTCGAAATGATTCTCGACAAATATGTACCGGCGCTTTACAACACTTTGGGCATTTATCTGCCGTTGATCACTGTGAACTGTGCCATCATGGGCGCGGTTCTGTTCATGGTCGAGCGCGACTACAATTTCAGTGAAAGTGTGGTATTTGGCACTGGCGCCGGCGTTGGCTGGGCACTGGCCATTGTCGCATTGGCGGGTATTCGCGAAAAACTGAAATACAGTGACGTGCCCGCGGGACTGCGTGGGCTGGGAATCACCTTTATCACGGCCGGTTTGATGTCGTTGGGCTTTATGTCTTTCGGCGGTATCGACCTGTAATCCAGCGAGGACCTTCTACAGAATGAACATGGAAATAATTTTGGGTGTCGTTATGTTCACTGGCATCGTGCTTGCGCTGGTGGTAGTGATCCTCAGCGCGCGGGCCAAGCTGGTGAGCACCGGCAACATCAATATCGATATAAACGGTGAGAAAACCGTGTCCACCCCAGCGGGTGGCAAACTGCTGCAAACACTGGCAGCCAATGATCTCTTCCTGGCCTCGGCCTGTGGCGGCGGTGGTACCTGCGCGCAATGCAAGTGTATAGTCCTGGAAGGCGGTGGTTCCATGCTGCCGACAGAGAAAACCCATTTTTCTCCGCGGGAGGAGAAGGAAGGCTGGCGTCTGAGCTGCCAGGTGGCGGTC
The DNA here is from genome assembly GCA_964515945.1 of uncultured Cellvibrionaceae bacterium. Lineage (GTDB taxonomy): Bacteria > Pseudomonadota > Gammaproteobacteria > Pseudomonadales > Cellvibrionaceae > CAYQQJ01. The sequence continues at coordinate 15,315 of CAZEWY010000010.1, read as the reverse complement.
AAGCAGGACATGAAGGTCCAGGTGCCGGAAGAAGTCTTCGGCGTGAAGCAGTGGGAGTGCACGGTGGAGTCGAACCCCAATGTGGCCACTTTCATCAAGGAACTGACACTGAAACTGCCCGAAGGTGAAAATGTCGACTTCCGCGCGGGTGGTTATGTGCAGCTGGAGGCGCCGCCGCACCATGTCTATTACAAGGATTTTGAGATCGAAGAGAAATTCCGTGGCGACTGGGAAAGGTTCGGGTTCTTCAATCTGGAATCGAAAGTCGATGACACCACTATCCGCGCCTACTCCATGGCCAACTATCCCGAAGAAAAGGGCGTGGTGAAATTCAATATTCGTATTGCAACACCGCCGCCCAAATCGACAGGTATACCGCCGGGCATCATGTCGTCCTATGTGTTCAATCTGAAGCCCGGCGACAAGATCAATGTCTTTGGGCCCTTCGGTGAGTTTTTTGCGAAGGACACGGACAATGAAATGGTCTTTATTGGTGGTGGCGCCGGCATGGCACCGATGCGATCCCACATCTTCGACCAGTTGAAGCGACTGAACAGCAAGCGCAAGATTACCTTCTGGTACGGCGCGCGTTCACTGAAGGAGCTTTTTTACAAGGAAGACTACGATATGCTCGCCCGGGAAAACGAGAATTTCACCTGGCATATCGCTCTCTCGGATCCGCAACCCGAGGACAACTGGGATGGTCTGACCGGCTTTATTCACAATGTTCTCTACGATCAATACCTCAAGGATCATCCGGCACCGGAGGATTGCGAGTTCTATATGTGTGGCCCGCCAATGATGAACGCGGCCTGCATTAAATTGCTCAAGGATCTTGGCGTTGAAGACGAGAATATCATGCTGGATGATTTCGGCGGATAAACAGCAACACTGATGGATGCCGTTCAGCACGGCATCCATTAAGGCGGGATATTTTGAAGGCAGCACACATCAAAAAGGCGAGGGTGGCACGGCTACTCTCGCTTTGTTTTTTTTCAGGGTTGTTTTTTATCTTGGCCGGTTGTGCCGACAGGCCAGAACCGACGTTTGTCATGGAAGGCGAGACCATGGGCACCTGGTATCACATCAAGGTGGTCGGGGCGGCGGAGAAGGTGTCCACGGGTGAATTACGCGAGTTGACCGAGGAGGCTCTGCGCCAGGTCAACCAGATGATGTCGACCTATATTCCCGATTCGGAATTGATGCGTCTCAATGACAGCCCCCTGAATACCTGGATTGATGTCTCCGAGCCGCTTTTCACCGTGCTGACCACCAGTGCCGAGGTGAGCCGGTTAAGTGGCGGCGCTTTCGATATTACCGTGGGTCCCCTGGTCAATTTGTGGGGTTTCGGACCCGAAAGATCATCCGAACCGCCGGCCGCGCAGGCGGTTGCGAAGGCACTGCAAGAGATAGGTTTCGAGCATATCGAGCTGCGTTCTGATCCCATGCAGGTACGCCGGCTGACGGATGTTACCCTGGATCTCTCCGCGGTCGCCAAAGGTTATGGTGCCGATTATATCGCCCGAATATACAGGGACCGCCAGTTGCAGAACTTCATGATCGAGATTGGCGGCGAGCTTTATCTCTCCGGTCAAAACCCCGAGGGCAAACCCTGGCGTATTGGCGTCGAGGCACCAACGGTGGCGCGGTCAGGTGCCATTCAGGCCATTGAGGTCACAGATGCCGGCATGGCGACTTCCGGCGACTATCGCAACTACTATGAAGTGGATGGAAAACGTATCTCCCACACCATAGATCCTTCCACCGGTTATCCCATTGAGCATAAGTTGGCGTCGGTAACAGTGATCGCGGAGACGGCCGCGCGAGCGGATGCCCTGGCAACGGCGTTGAATGTTCTCGGTGCCGAAGAAGGTCGTGCGCTCGCCCAGCGTCATGGTATAGCGGCCTATTTCATTGAACGGGGCAATGGCGAATTTGTCTCAAGTTACAGTGATGCATTTGCAAAATATCTGAAGTAGCCGTATTTCCATTTCCGTCAGATTTGGAACGACGGTTGGGAACCAAGAGGTAAGGTTTATGACAGTCTTCATTCTCAGTTTTTTGATCATGGTTGCGATTGTGGTGGCCATGTCGGTGGGTGTGCTCATGGGCCGCAAGCCGATCAAGGGTTCCTGTGGTGGCATGAGTGCGCTTGGCATAGGTACGGCCTGCGATATTTGCGGTGGCGATACCCGTAAATGCGAAGAGAGACAGGAGCAGCAGGGCAGCAGTGACGACGACTTGGCATACAATGCCGCTGAGGATCGGTCCGACCGATAGGGGACCCCATCCTGGAAAAGATCCAGACGGCAGAAAAAATTAAAAAAAATTTACAGATTCAGGATGGCGAATGGCCGATTATCAGTATGATCTGGTTGTAATTGGGGCGGGTCCCGCGGGTGAAGCGGCGGCCATGGCGGCGGCAAAAAGCGAGATGCACGTGGCGGTCATAGAAGATCGCGGCGTCGTCGGCGGGAACTGTGCCCACAAGGGTACGATTCCCTCCAAATCATTGCGCTATGCGGTCAAGCAGGTTATCCATTTCAACGCCTTGCCCATGTTCCGCAATTTTTCCAGTCACACGGCGCCAAGCTATCCCCAGGTACTGGAGGCGGCCGCCCAGGTCATCCCCAAGCAGGTGCAATTGCATGGGGAATTTTATGTGAGAAACCGCGTAAAGCTCCACAACGGGCATGCGCGTTTTATCAACGAAAACCAGGTGGAAGTGACCGGCTCCGGTGGCGTAAAGGATATTATTTCCGCGAAGCAGTTTCTCATAGCGACGGGCTCCCGTCCCTATCATCCACCCGACGTGGATTTTACTCACCCCCGCATCTACGACAGCGATTCCATACTGGACATGAAGCACACGCCGCGCACCTTGATTATCTATGGTGCCGGGGTCATCGGTTGTGAATACGCATCGATTTTCGCCGGTCTGGGTATGAAAGTGGACCTGATTAACAACCGTGAGCGTCTGTTGTCGTTTCTGGACGATGAGATATCCGACGCTCTTAGCTATCATTTGCGCGATAACGGCGTCATGGTGCGGCACAGCGAGGAATATCAAAGTTTTGAAGCCAGCAATTCAGGCGTGCTGCTTAACCTGAAATCCGGCAAACGCATCAAGGCGGACGCCTTGCTGTGGTGCAACGGCCGTTCCGGCAATACGGATCAACTCGGTCTCGATAACCTTGGGTTGAAAACCAATAGTCGTGGCCAATTAACCGTCGATGAAAACTATTGCACCGGGATTGCCAATATCTTTGCCGCGGGTGATGTCATAGGCTGGCCTAGCCTTGCCAGCGCATCTTACGATCAGGGGCGTGCGGTAATATCGGGAATCCGGGGCGAAACCTGCCGCGTCGTGGAGGATGCGCCCACGGGTATTTACACCCTGCCGGAGATCAGCTCCATCGGCAAAACAGAAGCGGAACTGACAACCGCCAAAGTGCCCTATGAAGTCGGACGCGCTTTTTTCAAGGATACTGCCCGGGGTCAGATCAGCGGGGAAGATGTGGGCATGCTGAAGATTCTGTTTCACACGGATACTCTCGAAATTCTGGGTATCCATTGCTTCGGCGCGGAGGCCGCTGAAATCATTCATATTGGCCAAGCCATCATGAGCCAGGAGGGCAGCGCCAACACCATCAATTACTTCAGCAATACTACCTTTAACTATCCGACCATGGCGGAAACTTATCGCATCGCCGCACTCAACGGCTTGAATCGTGTGAACAGGCACAATTAAGGAACGCGCCTGCGCCGAACAGAATTTTATTCTACGTTTTTTCGCTGTTTGAGTACCGTGTGTAAAACAAAGTCTCCCTCAAAATAGACCGTGTAATCGGGATATTCCCAATAGTAAATCGGTGGCTCGCCGGTAGGGCCATGTTTTGCCAGGGGCTCGCCATAAACCGCTTCGACCTGGGTTTTGTTGGTGCCTTTCGGAGGCGTTTCGACAGAGGCATCACCCTGCTGACCCAATGGAATGACCACGGATTCGGCAGCGGCGGGCAGGGCGAACAACGTAAGACTGCCGGCAAGCACCAGTGTCAGCGCAACAACTTTCTGTCTTTTCATTAATCTTCCTCTTGGAATGAACGGCAGCGACTTTAGTGGTTTCGTTCGCCGGTCCGCTTCGGGGCAGGGCTTTCCAAGACACGCCGTGGACCCATCCATGGGGGCTCTGCGCCCGCATCCCTGCGGGCGACGGTCTTGGAAAGCCCAGCCCCAAATCGGCCCTCGGCTTGTTCCGGACCTTAAGTAAGTGCCATTTCTCAGTGATATGGATATGTGCGGACAGTTTACTGACTTGCTCCAACTTATGGAATTGGGTTTAATGCGCTCATGCTAAATGCCCTCACCACTCATATCGGCCTGCGCTATACCCGCGCCAAACGCCGCAATCATTTTATCTCCTTCGTTAGCGTCTTTGCACTTTGTGGCATGGCCCTGGGTGTTTTTGCACTCATTCTAGTGTTGTCGGTCATGAATGGTTTTGATCATGAACTGAAACAGCGCATTTTGCGGGTTGTACCTCATGGGTTTCTTACAACGGCGGAACCGCTGGCAGACTGGCGGCAACTTGCCGGGCGGATTGAAGACACTCCGGCCCTGGAAGGCAGTGCGCCTTTTGTGGGTGGCAAGGCACTGGTGAATTTTGGTGGTAGCGTGCGTGGCCTGGAACTGCAGGGCATACTGCCTCAGCGGGAACCACGTGTTTCCATTGTCGATCAGCATATGTTGGTCGGTAACCTGGACTCCCTGCGCCCGGGCGACTACGGCATTATATTGGGGGCCATGCTGGCGCGCTCCATGGGGGCGACCACTGGCGACAAAATTACCGTCACCCTGCCCCAGGTCTCCATAACGCCGGCCGGCATTTTTCCCCGCACCAAGCGCTTTACTCTGGTCGGCGTCTTCGAAGTGGGGGCGCAGGTGGACCAGACCCTGGCACTGATTCATCTTGAGGATGCACAGACGCTATTCCGCCTGGGCGACGCCGTGGATGGATTGCGATTGAAGTTCGAGGACATCTACGCGGCGCCGGAACAGTTGGATGCGCTGGTGGAAAACCTGGGGCCGGGTGGTTATCACGGAAAAAACTGGAGCGAAACCCAGGGCAGCCTTTTCCAAGCGGTAAAGATGGAAAAAACCGTTGTCGGTGTCATGCTCAGTATTATCGTTGCCGTGGCCGCGTTCAATATTATTACCTGTCTGGTGATGATGGTGGCGGAAAAGCGCACCGATATTGCCGTGTTGCGCACCATGGGTATGAAAGCCGGCGATATTGTGTCCATTTTTATGGTGCAGGGTACCGCACTGGGCGTCGCGGGTATTATGGTCGGCGCTGCACTGGGTATACCGGCGGCACTTTTCCTGCCGGATTTCGTCGCCTTGATGGAACGCATGACCGGTTTTCAGGTGTTTGATCCGAATGTGTATTTTGTCAGTTACATGCCGTCCCGCTTTGAATGGCCGGACGCTCTTTGGGTCTGTGGCACAGCGCTGTTGATTACGTTGTTGGCGACACTCTACCCGTCCTACCGCGCGGCGAAAATTCTGCCGGCGGAAGCCCTGCGTTATGAATAGTCATTGTTTAAAAAGAAGGCCGTGGTCATGAACAAGAGTTTTCTCGAGCGCGGATCCGTGCTTGCCTGTCAGGGGCTGAGCAAATCCTATCGACAGGGACCCCAGGATGTGCGCGTGCTTGAGGCGATTGATTTTGCCATTCAGCCGGGCGAACACGTCGCGGTGGTCGGTGCATCGGGCTCTGGCAAAAGCACACTGCTCAATGTGCTGGGCGGGCTGGACAAACCCGATGCCGGCGAAGTGTGGGTGAAAGACCAGCCTTTTTCGCGTCTGAACGAGAACCATCGTGGGCGCCTGCGCAACCAATATTTGGGGTTTGTGTACCAGTTTCATCATCTGCTGGGTGAATTCACCGCCCAGGAAAATGTCGCCATGCCCATGGTCATAGGCGGTATGGGACGGTCTCAGGCCAAAAAGGCTGCGACCGAGTTGTTGGAGCAGGTGGGACTCGCGCACAGGCTTCAGCACAAGCCGCCGGAACTGAGTGGTGGCGAGCGCCAGCGGGTGGCCATAGCGCGCGCGCTCGCCAACAATCCCACCTGCGTCCTCATGGACGAGCCCACCGGCAACCTCGACAGCGACAACGCCGCGGCTGTTCAGGCCCTGATGCGCAGTCTCAGTCGTGACAGGGACACCAGTTTTCTGGTGGTCACTCACGACTATGGCCTGGCGCGCAGCATGGACAGAGTCATGAAACTGCACCAGGGCGCCCTGGCGCCAGTCGAGGCCTGACATGGCATTGCCCTTCAGTGCCTATATCGGCTTGCGCTATATCGCCTCACCCAAGAACAGCCAGTTTGTGTCTTTTCTCTCCGGCGTGTCCATGCTTGGCCTGGTGGTGGGAGTCGCACTCCTGTTGACCGTTCTGTCGGTGATGAATGGTTTCGACCGGGAACTCAAACAGAAAATACTCAGCCTGGTACCCCAAGGCGCCATTTACCATCGGCAGGGCATTACAGACTGGCGAAGCCTTCAGCAACGGCTTCAGGACCAACCCCAGGTTGTGGCGGCGGCGCCCTTCGTCGAGTTGCACGGATTGGTGTCCTTCCGTGGCAAGGCATTGCCGCTGCTGATCTACGGTGTGGATGTGGACGCGGAACAGCGGGTGTCCCGAATCAATCAGTACCTGTCGGGAAAAAGTATTTCGCAGCTGTTGGACGGGGAGGGTGGCGATAACGGAGCTGGGAAGCTGATTCTAGGGCAGGGAATTGCCAGCCAACTTGGTATCAGCGCCGGCGATGATGTCATGCTGGTGATTCCCGGTCAGGACAGCGCTATGGCGGCGCCCCATGTCGATTATTTTCAGGTCGCGGGTATCCTCGAGTCCTCCACCGAACTCGATAATTCCCTGGCATTGACGGAGCTTTCGGTGGCCGCGAGCTATACCCGCCATCCCGACCACGTCACCGGTATTCGCCTGCAACTCCGGGACCTGTTCGATGCACCCTCGGTGGTCTACAACCTGCTTCTGGATCTGGGGCCTGGCTATTACGGTTCCAACTGGATGAGAACCCACGGCAATCTCTATCAGGCCATTCAGATGTCGAAGAGCCTGGTCAGCCTGCTGATGTCGCTGATTGTGGCCATCGCGGCCTTCAACGTAGTGTCGGCACTGGTCATGGTAGTGGTGGACAAGCAGGGCGAGATCGCCATCCTGCGCACCCTGGGCGCTTCCACCGGATCCATCATGCGGGTATTCATGGTGCAGGGGTTCACCATAGGTCTGATAGGGACTCTGCTGGGAGTGGTGATCGGCCTGGGCCTGTCCCTGGTTGTGGAAGATGCGGTGCAGTGGGTGGAACAGCTTTTTGGTGTTCAGTTTCTGAAATCCGACGTCTATCCCCTCAGCTATCTGCCCTCGGATATTCGCATCGCCGATGTGGTGACGGTGGCGGCCACGGCTATTGGCATGAGTTTCGCCGCCACTTTGTACCCCGCCTGGCGCGCCAGCAAGGTGCGCCCGGCGGAAGCGCTGCGCTATGAATAACGGCGTTTATTTCCGCGGACGCTGTTTCCAGCGCCGGACCACGGCCCAGCGCCACAAGCCCTGAATCAGCAAGTAAGCACTGGTACTGAAAAAGACGCTGAGTATCAGTGATCCCAGCACCAGGGGCTTCCATATCCTCAAAAATTCGCTGCCGAACCAACTCCAGCTCAATTCGAAGGAAAAGGGCACGAAGGGTGCGCCCAGTACCCAGAGGCCGAGTTTGTAGGAGGAATAGAGAATAAAGGGCAAGGTGAGTGGATTGCTGATCCACACCAGCACGATAGACAGAGGCAGATTGCAGCGCAGCCAGAAGGACAGCAAAGCCGCCAGGGCGAAGTGCCCCGGTATTGGCAGGAACACCAGAAAGAAACCCACGGCGAAGGCAACGGATACCGAGTGCCGGGTCAGGTGAAACAGATTGGGGTCGTGCAGCAAATCTCCGAGAAACTGCAGAGACGGCGCGTTGCGGAGCTTGACGGGATCCGGCGACCACCGTTTGAGGAGCTTTCTCGGCATAGGGCCTGACTGCTTGACTTCAATTGGGCTGAATTGCGCGCTATTATGCCGGGATCGGGAAGCTATTAAAAGACGCTGATACCGCCGATGGATTCCGTGCGGCGCGGATCAAGGACGATTATGTTGTGCCTACTCGCTTTTATTGCCGGCGCCCTCTGTGCGCCTTTGCTTTCACCGGAGCTTCTCGGCCCTTCCGGACCCTTGTTATTCCTGGCCGCCCTGGCCCTGTCGATCTGGCTGCTGCTCCGTCGCTCCGACCGATTCCCCCTGTTTGGAACAGCCAATCTCGCTGCTGGCTTTGCGCTCCTGGGTAGCGCGGTGGCGGTGATGGGTATCACCTCGGTGGTAGACGCGCAGATCGACGAGAGCTGGCAAGGGCGGGATGTGAAGCTCCGGGGACAGATTGTCGAGGTCATTGATCAGACGGAGACTATCTCCCGCGTGCATTTTCGGGTGGAAGCCGCCGAGCCGGAACGCCTGGAACAGGTTTTGAAGAACCGCTTGGTGCGTTTGAGTTGGTATTACGGAGAGCCACTGGGTGTGGATCAGCACTGGCGGATTACCGCGCGCCTGAAACGGCCGCGGGGCTTCGTCAACCCACGCTCCTTCGATTATGCCGCCTGGCTCCTGTCCAAGGAGCTGGTCGCCACGGGCTATATCAAGGACGGCGTGCGGCTGAACGCGGAGCGACAGGGCTCCTGGAGTCTGGGCAGGCTGCGGGAGGCTCTGGCCGCGCGGATCTTCGCGCAGCCCAATGAGTCGGATCCCTTTTTCCGGGCGCTGCTACTGGGTGATACGAATGATATCTCCAGTGAACAGTGGCGAATTTTCCAGCGTACCGGCACTATCCATCTCATAACCATATCGGGGCTGCATGTGGGGCTGGTCGCCGCATTGGGGTTTATGCTGGGATGGGGTCTGGTTCGCTTGACGGGCCTTGTGAGGCTTGGCCACCGGTCCCTGTTGGTGTGCCGATGGCTTCCGCCTTCGCTGGCTTTTGCTCTGTCCCTGAGCTACAGCGTCCTGGCCGGCTTTTCCATTCCCACCCAGCGCGCCATGGTGGTTGTGGCACTGGCCAATGTGGCGCTGGTCGCCGGTGTCAAAATGAGCCCTCTGCGTCTGCTCGCGCTGGCGTGTGTGCTGGTCCTGCTGACGTCGCCCCTCGCGCCGACACAGACCGGTTTCTGGTTGTCATTTCTCGCCGTATTCGTGCTGATTCTGGGCTTTGGTGGCCGCCAGCTGCGGTTGCACCCGGCATCATCTCTGACCAAAGCTCAATGGCTGCTCACCATCGGTTTGCTGGCTCCGCTGCTGGGGCTCGGGCAAACGATCAGTGCCGTGGGTCCTCTGGCAAACCTGGTAGCGGTGCCCGTAGTCTCGGCACTGGTGGTTCCGGGGCTGCTGATAGCCGCGCTTCTGGTGTGGCTGTCGCCCGCGCTCACGGCGACGCTGGTCAACTTGCTGGACCTTATCTTCAATGGGCTCTGGCAGTTTCTGTGCCTGCTGAGTGACCTGGATTTCGCGCTCTGGTGGCCGGGTTTCGCCACATCCAGCGGATTGGTTGCGGCACTGGCCTGTGGCTGCCTGCTGCTACTCCTGCCGCGCGGGCTCTATTTGCGCTGGCTGGGCGGCCTGCTGATAGGGCTGGCGCTGCTCGCACCCCGAGCACCGGACCCGCCTCTGACCCTGACCGTTCTGGAAGTGGGGCAGGGGTTGGCGGTGTGGGTGCATACCCCAGGCTATAATCTGCTTTACGACACCGGCCCGGCTTTTTCCGCCGATTTCGATGCCGGTAGCCGCATTGTGGTGCCTTTCCTGCGGACCCGGGGCGTGCACAGGCTGGACACCCTCATTGTCAGCCACGGCGACAAAGATCACAGCGGCGGTCTGGCCGGAGTTCTGGCCAATATGCCCAGCAACCGATTGTTGCTGGGGGATCCGCTACCGGTGCAGACCTCAACCGACACAGATGCCTGCGTGCAGGGGCAGGAGTGGCAGAGTGGCCAGGTGCGCTTCCGCATGCTCTGGCCGCCCCCGGATAGTCATTACTCCGGCAATAACAACTCCTGTGTACTATTGTTGGAACTGGGGCAGCAGCGGATTCTATTGACGGGTGACATTGAAGCCGAAGTGGAGCAACAACTGCTGGCCGAAGGGCGACTGCCCAGGGATGTAACCCTGCTGATTGCACCCCATCACGGCAGCAAGACGTCCTCCACTGCGGAATTCGTGGCGGTTACCAACTCTGAAGCCGTCGTTTTTTCGGCCGGTTACCGGAGCCGCTTCGGGCATCCCCACGGTGACGTCGTCGAGCGCTATCGCAGGATAAAGGCGCAGACCTTCAACACGGGTGAACAGGGCGCCATCAGTTTCCGCTGGGCATCGGTTGATTCGCCGCCTTGGGTTGAAAAGGCACGGATCGAGATCGACCGCGCCTGGTACTAGTCCTGATTCGGGCTTGTGATGAAGCCCGGCAAAATTCGGGGGGAATAAGGTATGATAGGCGCCACACGGGCAAAAGTGATCAGAATAGGGGCATGAAGCGTGTTTGACATTATTGTTGCGGGTGGCTGGTTGATGCTGCCGATAATTCTCTGTTCGATGACGGCCATCGCCGTGAGTATCGAACGCTACTGGACCCTGAATCCCGAAAAAATCGTTCCCCGCCACCAGTTGGGTGAAGTCTGGAGCTGGATTCAGCAGAGCGAACTCGATAGCGACAAGTTGCGCGAACTGCGCCGCTCCTCGCAATTGGGACGAATTCTGGCTGCGGGCCTGAGCAATTCCCGCCACGGTCGCGATGTCATGAAAGACAGTATTCAGGAAGCGGCCAGCCAGGTGATTCACGAAATGGAACGCTACGTGGGCATGCTCGGTACCATTGCCGCCATCACGCCCCTGCTCGGTCTGCTGGGTACGGTATTCGGCATGATTTCCGTGTTCAATTCCATTATGGTCGAAGGCACCGGCAACGCCGGCGTGCTCGCCGGTGGTATATCCCAGGCCTTGATTACCACGGCGGCAGGTCTGTGCGTCGCCATTCCCGCCATGATGAGCCACCGCTTTTTCCAGCGTCGCATCGACACTCTGGTGGTCATCATGGAGCAGGAGTCCGTCAAACTGGTGGACGCACTCCACAGTGATCGCCGTGTTGATCTGAAAGCGGCCTAGGCGGAGATACTGACGTGCAATTTCGCCGGCAAAAACGCGAGGAAGACGGCATCAATATCACGCCCCTGATTGATGTGGTTTTCCTGCTGTTGATCTTTTTCATGGTATCCACCACCTTCACCAAGGAAACCCACCTGAACATTGCCCTGCCGGAAGCGGTGGGCGATGTGCAGCAGGACGTCCCCGAGTATGTGGAAGTACTCATCGATGCACAGGGCAACTATGCGGTGAATGGTCAGGCGCTCGCCAACAATCAAGCCGTGACTTTGATGACCGCAATCCAGGAGGTGGGCGGTGGCGACACTAAACAGCCTTTTATCATTACCGCGGACGCCAACAGCAGCCACAAATCCGTGGTGACCGCCATGGATGTGGCGGGCCAGCTGGGTTACGTCAACCTGAGCATAACCACTAAAAACCCCCCAAATTCTCCGGATTAAACTCCCCGCACAATGCCGGCGAAGACTTCGCCGGTGGAGCCGTTCCCATGATGAAAGCGCCATGATGCACGACCTCAGAAAATCCGTGGAGACGCGCTGGTACGGCCAACCCGGCTGGTTGCTGTCACTGTGGCCGCTCAGTGGCCTGTTTCGTCTAACGGCGGCATTGCGCCGTGGACGCCTGGAAGGGCATCAGGTGAAATTGCCGGTGCCGGTTGCCATTGTCGGCAATATCGCCGTCGGTGGTACCGGTAAAACTCCCTTGCTCATAGCGCTCACCCGACATCTGCGCAACGCTGGTCTCCAACCCGGCGTCGTCTCCCGAGGCTATGGTTCACAAGCACAATCGGGTTCACAGGCACAATCGCAAACAGTGCAGCTGGTGACGGGGGGCAGCAGCAGCCTGGAGGTGGGTGATGAGCCTCTGCTGATTGCCCGTGCCGCCGAGTGCCCCGTGGCTGTGGCTGTTGACCGGGTGGCCGCCGCCAGGCGGCTGATCAACGATGGCTGCAACATTATCCTCAGCGACGACGGTTTACAGCACTACCGGCTGGCGCGGGATCTGGAAATCGCCGTGGTCGACGGCCGCCGGGGTTTTGGCAACGGCCATTGCCTGCCAACAGGGCCCCTGCGCGAACCGGTTCAGCGACTGGCGGAAGTGGACTGGGTGGTGCGCAATGGCAATCATTCCTGCCCTCAATTGAAGCCCTGGTCGCCAGTGCCCATGCACCTCAAGCCCGTCGCCTGGGTCAACGTCCGTTCGGGAGAAAGGCATTCTCTCGATGACACCGGCTGGCTCAGGGAACCGGCCTATGCCGTCGCCGGCATTGGCAATCCCCAGCGTTTTTTCGATACCCTGAGCGAACTTGGGCTCACGGTCTTTCCCCGGGCCTTTCCGGACCATCACGCCTATAAACCGGAGGATTTTGCGGACTTCGCCGGGGAAACGGTGCTGATGACCGCCAAAGATGCGGTAAAATGCCAAGCTTTTGCCGCAGACCACTGGTGGTACCTGGATGTGGCCGCCGAGTTGCCGCAAAGTTTTCTCGATGATTTTACAGCCCGTGTGCAGACTCTGATGTCCACCAAGGCATTCTGACACGATAATCTCATTACTCATTACTCATCACCAATTACCCATAACCACGAATCTCCGCCTATGAATTTCACCGTCGTTATACCCGCGCGCTTTGCGTCCAGCCGTCTGCCCGGCAAGCCCCTGGCCGATATAGCCGGCAAGCCCATGATCGAACGCGTCTATCAATGCGCGCTTGCCAGCAGGGCCAGCCGGGTGGTGGTGGCCACGGATGACACGCGTATTGTGGATGTGGTGGCCGGTTTTGGCGGCGAGGTCTGCCTGACGGCTCCGAACCATGAATCGGGTACGGACCGCTTACAGGAGGTGGCCGAACAGCTGGGCCTGGCGGATGAAGAGATAGTGGTCAATGTGCAGGGCGACGAGCCGCTGATCCCCGCCGCCGTCATCAATCAGGTGGCCGCCAATCTCGCGCAGAATGCTGGGGCCAGTTGCGCAACCCTGGCCGAACCCATCACCAGCCTGGACGATGTCTTCAACGCTAATATCGTTAAGGTCGTGGCCAGTCTCGACGGTTTCGCCCTCTACTTCTCCCGGGCACCCATTCCTTGGGAGCGGGACACTTACGAGAAGGCCCGCATCGGCACCGCTTGCGACCTGGCCCAGCGCCATATCGGCATTTATGCCTACCGGGTCTCCCTGTTGCGGGACTTCGTGAAATGGCCCATGGCAGCCCTGGAAGCCACGGAAAAACTCGAGCAGCTGCGCATTCTCGCCAACGGTCGACGAATTCATGTGGCCACGGCCATTGAAGCCGTGCCGGGCGGGGTGGATACCCATGAGGATCTGGAACGGGTGCGGGGATTGTTTGGGTAAAGGAGCTTCAAGCGGCAAGCTGCAAGCTTCAAGGGAAAGCACCGTAGGTCGGGCTAGCCGCGAAGCGGCGTACCCGACGGTTTGGCAAGAGTAGATGAATACCAATCATCAAAGGTAGGAATGTGAAAAAAACCAAGGTTTTGTTTGTTTGTCTGGGCAATATCTGCCGGTCGCCGACCGCTGAAGGGGTATTTCGTGCGCTGGTTGAGCGGCGCGGCCTGGAGTCCACCATCAGCATTGACTCCGCCGGAACCGGTGACTGGCATATTGGCCGAGGGGCAGACGAGCGCGCCGTGAGTGCGGCGCTGACGCGGGGTTATGATCTTTCGCCACTGCGGGCGAGGCAGACCCTGGCGGAGGATTTTCGCCAGTTCGACTATATTCTGGCCATGGATGAGTCCAACCTGCAGCACTTGAAGGCGATGGCGCCGGACGATTACGCGGGGCACCTTGGGCTCTTCCTCGATTTCTCCAGCCAGGATTTTTCAAACGGGAATAGTCACCGGGAAGTGCCGGATCCCTACTATGGTGGGGACCAGGGCTTCGAGCTGGTACTGGATCTGATCGAAGATGCCAGCGAAGGCCTGCTGGCTCATATAGTGCGCCACCGATAATGACTTATCCGGCACAGGATCTGTCCGCGCTCAATACTTTGGCCATCCCGGCCAGCGCGGAGCACTTTGCGACGGTGACCTCCATCGCCGAGGTTCAGCGGGCCTGTGCCTGGGCGCGGGACAGCGGGCAGAGAGTCCTGGTTCTGGGCGGCGGTAGCAATGTCATTCCCGACAGTCATATCGAAGCTCTGGTGCTTCACCCCGACATCAAGGGCATTACCGCCGTCAAGGCCGACTCCCGGCATCAATGGATCGACGTCGGCGCCGGCGAGAACTGGCACCCACTGGTGCTTCACTGCCTGGAACAGGGCTGGTACGGCCTGGAAAATCTGTCGCTGATTCCGGGCACGGCCGGCGCGGCGCCCATCCAGAATATCGGCGCCTATGGTGTGGAGCTGAGTCAGTTGTTCGATTCCCTCCAGGCAGTTGAAATCGCCACGGGCCGGCAGGAAACCTTCGATCTGGCCCGCTGCGCCTTCGGCTATCGCGACAGCGTCTTCAAGAATGCACTGCGGGGGCGCTATGTGGTGACTTCCATACGCCTGCGATTGTCCCGGATACCGCAGGTGGTTGTCCGCTATCCCGCACTGGCGGAGGCACTTGCGGGGCTGGACGAGCAGTCCCTGACGCCCCGGCGCGTCAGTGAGGCGGTGTGTGCCCTGCGCCGGAGCAAACTGCCGGACCCGGCGGACGTGCCCAACAGCGGCAGTTTTTTCAAGAATCCGGTTGTCAGCCGCGAACATTTTGGCCGGTTGCGCGAGCAATACCCGGATGTGGTCGCCTACGAGGCGGCGAACGACCGGAAAAAACTCGCAGCGGGCTGGCTGATCGAAAAGGCCGGCTGGAAGGGCCGAAGTTACCAGGACGTGGTGGTTCACGCGCAGCAGGCCCTGGTGCTGACCAACCCGCGTCACCTGTCCGCAGAAGCGGTATTGGCCGCGGCGGCGGCCATTCAGGAGGATGTCTTTCGTTTGTTCCGCGTTCCATTGGAAATAGAGCCTCAGCGTCTCCGTTAGGGCCTGTTAACACTAATTCGGTTATCGCTGCTGGAGGTCATTTTTTCGTCCAGCAAGGCAGAAG
>CAZEWY010000009.1:0-36120 GCA_964515945.1 uncultured Cellvibrionaceae bacterium | reverse complement strand
TGAGACGGCATCCTTCACGGACTTGATGATGATTTCCACCAGATCCCTGTCATCAGTGACCAACAGCGGGTCGGCCGTCTTGGTGTGCAGCCAGCCATTAAAGCCATGTCTGGTGGGATTCCAGCGGAACACTTTCTGAATAAAACGCCAGAAGGGACGGTAATGGCAGTTTTCCAGTCGCTCGAAATAGCGCTGCATATTGTCGGAATGCCAGCTCGGGTCTCCGGTCAGCTCCGCAACCCCGTCCCAGTCCTGATTGTGGGGGTAAACGGTAATCATGGCATTGTGAGCGGTACAGCCGCCAAGGGTTCCGGAGCGAGGATACAGGACGCCATTTCTTTCCGCGACAAATTTGCTGTCGCGCTTTTGCCGTTCATCATCGTCGTAGTGGCGAACAAAAAAGTCCCACTTCATGCTCTCATCTTCGGAGGCCAGGGCATGGAATGCCGGCACTTGATAGTTGTAGGGCTCCTTGTCGCCACCGGCTTCCAGCAGTAGAACCTTGTGGCCAGCCTTTGCGAGGTTGGCTGCGAGGGGGCCGCCCCCCGCACCGGAGCCGACGACGATGTACTCATATTCCGCGTGAAAGCCCTTGTCAGGACTATTTTCCATATTATTTTCTGCCGCGCTCATTTTTTGTCTGTCCTTTATTTTTATCCTTGCAGGCCCTTGCCGCGCTGAAACCCCTAGCCGGTGAGGAGTCCGGATAGGGGCGCTTTAGCAAAGAACGCAGGTTACTGCCTTGGGTTAGAGGGTTTTCAGATACTCAATCAAGGCGTATTTGTCCTCATCGGCAAGGTCGCTGCCAAAGGTATGGCCACGGTTGACGACAAAATCCGGACATTTGCTGACTGCCAGCAGGTCCGGCACGAGTTCCTTGAATAGTGCCAGCGACTCCGCCTCGTTCAGCTTGTCCTTCTTGATCTTGAACAGCGTCTTGCTCAGCTTCTTGATCAGCTTGACCAGGTCTTTGGGGTTGGCTTCAACATTGATGTTCGACAACAAGCTGATGGGCGTACCCTTGGGAATGGGGCCGAGACGAATCTCGTCCTTGCCTTTCAGTTCAAGCCCCGCTTTCACCAGCTTGGGCAGAGTGGCGGCGGAAAGCACCAGGTAGCTTTCCCGGTCCGTGCGAAACATCTTCTGTTCCCGTGTTTCCGGCCATAACAGTTTTTCAATAGAATCATTGAAGGCTCTCATACGGCCTTCGGTTGTGACCACGTCCGGCTTGAAATAGGAAGTGCCATCTTCGTCGTAGAAATATTCCAGCTCGCCGAGGGTGTTGTTGCTGAAGAAAGGCGCCGATGTCCACAAGCTGACCAGGGTTGCGACGCGGAGGTAGCCGCGACCGTCGCCGGGTGCCAGCCATTGATAAGCCTCGCCGGTGATTGGGTTGATCACGTCGATTTCACCGACCGAAGGCAGCTCCTTGTAGGTCTGCGAGGAAAAATGGCTCCAGACATGGCCGGCGGTGGCATTACTCGCCAGCGCATTGCAGGCATTGAGCCCCGATTTGGAGATTGGGATACGTGCATCCGTGGACAGGAAATTGTTTTCCAGGAAATCCTCCCGCATTACCAACTCCCGCATTTGTTCATCGTACTCCGGAGCGCCGTAGGATGCCGCCGGCTGCTTACTGGAGTGGCAGGACGCACAATTGTCGGCAAAGGCGAGCTTGCCCCGGTTCAATACAGCCTCATCGGTCGTGAGATAGGCTTCGCCTCCGGGCGCGTCCTCCAACTTCATCGGTGTGGCGGCCTTGACAAAAAATGCCGCCAGGTTTTGCAGGCGCTCTGCGGTCGCCTGCCAATACACGGAGTTTTCGTTGGCATTTTCCACATTGAAGGGCGTCTGCTTGCCACCGATCAGGGGCGTGAAATTCTGCAGCCACTGTTCGTGGAACTCGCCGATATTGACATAGACTCGCGCCAGAGCCCCGGCCAGGCCAACGGAATCTGCTCCGTCTTTCAGCACGTGGGGAGTGATCAGGGTATTGTCCGGTCGCAGACCTTCCTGGACTCCGGGCACACCATTGCGTACGCCGGGAACGTCGAGGTTGCCGCCGGTTTGTTTTTCCGGAAACCGCTCGGATGCCTCAAGCCGTGCCACCACATTGAATATGGAATTCATGGTGCGCGGATTGTTGATACTGTCGGAGGCGATCAGCGACGTGTCCAGAGCGCCCGGCGGAATGGCTTCCATGAGCTGATAGATGAAATTGTCCTTGCCCAGATCGCGTCCGAAAACGCGACTGGTCCAAAAAAATTCTGCGCCAATATTCGAAGACAGATTTCCCCAGCCAGGATTTTCCGGATCGGCTGGCGGATGTAGCGGATGGAAACTTACATGACAAAATCCGCAGGACATGCCGACGCGATAGGGTCGGACGAGTTCGGGGTCGTTAAAGTAGAGGGGGTCGTTATAATAACGGTCCGCATCCCAATGCTCTTGTGCTTTCTTGTCGAATTCAGGATTGTCGAAAATCCGCAGACCCACCACGCCCGATGAGCGTCCATATACGTCTTCATCGAGATCATCCGGTGCGGGGGCGACACGTTCATCCAACCATAAACCCCACTTGCCGGGTTTACTGGCTTTCTTGAATCCCGGTTCATTGATAAGCCCGAGATAGGCGAAGCGGGTATCGCGGTCGGAGCTCAGGGTTTTCAGCAGGTCGAGGATACCGTAGCTGTTCTGCGCCATGTGATCCCAGAAAGCGTCGTTGCCCGCCGTCCAGAGAACCCAGGTGTTGCGACCCTTGCGCTCGTTTTCGGTCAGTTCAATACCGCCGTCCATTTCATCCAGCATATGGGTTGCGGTCTGCGGGAAATCCTCTGTTGTCTTGCCCGCGCGCTTGGCAGCGTCTTCTACCGGACCATTGCGGACCAGGAGAAAGACTACGATAGCGACGGCTACAATAATCAACAATGCCAATAGCTTGACCTTGCCTCGATTGATTCCGTTCATGTTCCTTGCCTCATTGTTTGTTAGTTATTTTTGGATCTTTAATAGAGCTGAATTTATTTTGGCTAAACTCTTGTGGTTTTAGGCTAGCACATCCGGCGGTCATTCTACCGTTAGTTTTTGCCTCGCGGAAATACCCGATAAAAATTTTCGTTGAAATTTTGCTGTTTGACCGGATTGCTTATTGTCTTGAATATGGTCACAATCCGCATCGGCAAGCAGGATTATATGATGCGCCGCCGCAATAATAGGCTGTTGGTTTAAGTGACCAGAAGTGCTTGCGACTCGATTTCAATAAAAATTTAATGAGATAAAAAATAATAAAATGACCTCTGGTCAAGGAGAGCATAAACCATGACTGCTGATTACACCAATATACCGGATGCTGTTTTAGACGCCGAAAAAGTTTATATACGCGAAGACTATAATGAAATGCGCGCCGGTAGTGTGGAGAACAAGGACAATTTTTCGGGATTGGCATTTTCCGGTGGTGGTATCCGGTCCGCTTCCTTCTGTCTCGGTATAATTCAGGCATTGGTCGCTGGCGGTGTGCTGAAAAAGATGGATTATCTGTCAACAGCATCCGGCGGCGGCTATATCGGCGCCGCGCTGACCTGGTTTCTCAAGCAACCCCTGCCCGATGGAACGCCAGCTGGCAGGGATGAGGGTAACTTCCCCTTTGGACGCGCCCGCACGGGTGCCCGCAATCAAAAAAATAATCCCAATGCGGCCCTGGATTTTCTGCGCCAGCATGGCCGCTACCTTACGCCGGTCAATGGCCTCGATTTTATATCCTGCATTGGCTACACGCTGCGCACTATATTGGTGGCCTTCCTGGTTTACTTCACCGTGATGACGCTCCTTCTAACCTTGCTCAGATCCGCCGATTTTCTATTTCAAGCGCCATTTCCCTTTGCCCCAAAGCCGCTGTTGCTGGTGCCCAACTGGTTTATTCTTGGTGCATTTGTTGTAGTGGGTTTTTTTATACTGATCAGCGTTGTTTACAGCATGGTAACCCGGATAACCTGGGGTAGCGGTGCGTGGCGTTACAGGGTCAGGGCGTACAGCCAGATTGTTCTGGGTTTGCTGATCAAGTCCACGATTACGCTGCTGGTGCTGGGGCTGCTGCCAATTCTTCATGGATTTCTGGAAAAGGCCTCAATGCATATCGAGACCGCCAGCGGCACCACTTTGGTGGGTACACTGATGGGCTGGTTGCAATATTGGCGCGAACGCAGGAAGTCCGACCAGGGGATGCCCAAGGGCAGCAGTCTCAATTCCATTATCGCCGCGATACTGATCATTTACGGTTTACTGTTGGGCGCCTTTATTCTGGCGGCGCATATAGACCGGCTTCCGAGCGGGCCTTATACGGTGGCATGGTTGATAATGGTTTCCGTGATCCTCTTGCTGGGCGTGTGTGTCAATGTCAACTACATCGGCTTGCATCGGATGTATCGCGACCGCCTGATGGAGGCCTTCATGCCTAACGCGAAAAGCGTCAGCAGCAATCGGTGGGGGTTTTCCGCGGAGGGTGACGAAGCCCTGATTGAAACCATGTGCCAACCGCCAAACCGGCGTCCCTACCACCTGATCAATACCAATCTGGTTCTGGCGGATTCGGAGACGGCAAAGTATCGTGGCCGTGGCGGTGACAATTTTATTCTGTCGCCACTTTTTTGTGGCAGTGATGCAACCGGCTGGCGCAGGTCTTCAGCCTACATGAAGAAGAACAGCCGGGGCATGACTCTGGCAACAGCCATGGCCATTTCCGGCGCGGCCCTCAATCCGAACGCAGCCAATAATGGTCGAGGCCTCGGCCGCAACCGCTGGGTTTCGATCCTGTATACCTTGTTGAATCTTCGCCTGGGTTACTGGGCGGTAAACCCGAAACGCGAGCGAAGATTTACGCCTAATTTTATTTCCCCCAGTCTGATTCAAGGCATAGTTACCCGAGGCTTGAAGGAAACCAAAGAGGTGATTGAGCTAACCGATGGTGGTCATTTCGAAAACCTTGCAGTGTATGAGCTGATCCGCAGAAAGCTCGGTGTGATAATTTCCTGTGATGGCGGGGCGGATGGATCCTTCACCTTCGCTGATCTGGGTAATGTCATTGAAAAGGTACGGGTGGATTTCGGGGCAAAAATCGTGTTTGATGATCCCGAGATCGATTTGCCGCAAATACTGCCTGGCAGTAGCGAGAATCCGGCGATTGCAGAGAAATACCAGACCGCAAAGCGAGGCTTTGCGGTGGCGACTATCTATTATGCGGACGGCAGCCAGGGCAAGTTGATCTACATAAAGGCGACCATGATCGAGTGTCTGTCGACCGATATCTACAGCTATAAATCGGCGTGTCCGGAATTTCCACATCAGCCTACCGTGGATCAGTTTTTTGACGAGGTGCAGATCGAGGCTTACCGTGAGTTGGGTTATTACCTCGCCTGGCAAATGTTGGAGGCAAACGCGGGAGTCAGCCGTGGAGAAAAAATAGATCCAGCCGTTCCCGGTCGATGGATTTGAGTGGGCCAGGTCAATTCATGATAGAAAATAATGCTTTTCGTCTTCTCATAGGCCTCATTATGTTGGCTACATTAATGGGCGGTTGCACTTCCAATGTTGCTTACCGGACGGATTACCAGCTCTGCGTCAGCACGACACCCGTCAGGGACTGTGCATCGTCATCCCTGCAGGAATACACCGATCCGGACGATCCGGAACTGGCCTATACCCTGGGTATTGTAGAATTCGACGACCAGGGACAGTTGTATGACCGAGAGCAGATGACGGCTTTGCTGGCTCATCTTTATGAGATTGCCGAACAGGATAATTTACTGATCAGTGTGTTTGTGCACGGATGGCATCACGGCGCCAAAGTCAATGACAGCAATATTGTCAATTTTCGGCAATCCCTGCTGAAGCTGAGCAAGCTCGAGCACTTTGACGCCCGTCAAAAGGACCGGGAGCCGCGCAGAGTGGTTGGCGTCTACACTGCCTGGCGGGGTGAATCCATATCGGTTCCGGCCCTTAATGTGTTAACTTTCTACTCCCGGAAGAATGTGGCGCAAACCGTCGGGCACGGCGGAGTAACGGAGCTTTTCGCGCGGCTGGAAGAGCTTCGCGATGTGAGAGAGAAGGCCCGGCGCGGAAGCGATGATGACAGCCGCAATTGTCTGGTGGTAGTTGGGCACAGTTTTGGCGGAGCGATTGTCTATTCCGCGCTGTCGCAAATCCTCATGGAGCGCTTTGTCGAAAGCCCGGCGACCGGTGCAATCAGCGGGTTTGCCGACCTGGTGATACTGGTGAACCCCGCTTTTGAAGCGCTTCAGTTTGCGACTCTAGGTGATATGGCGAATGCGCGCGCCACATATGTAGCCGACCAGGTGCCGGTACTGGCGGTATTGACCTCCGAGACCGATTATGCAACCAAGTATGCCTTCTGGGCAGGGCGGGCATTGTCCACCCTTTTCAAAGAGCATCGGGACACCCGTCGCGACAACAACGCCATGGGCGGCCAGCAGACCATCAGCCAGGGCTCCGCGGATCGCACGGCAATCGGACATTTCGAGCCGTATCTTACCCACAGACTCAACCCGGACGCTGGTCTCAAGGCGACCAATGTCTATGCCGTCTTGAAGGAGGTTCGAACAGGCTGGAGTCAGGACGCGCCGGGGCAGACTATCCGGTTTCCCGGGTCGGTACTGAAGCATCTGGATAAGTCAGTTGGTCGCAATCCCTACCTTCTGGTCGAGGTTGACCGGGACATTATTCCCAGCCACAACGGTATTTATGATCCGCGGGTGTTGGATTTTCTCTCCTATCTGATAATGATTTCGGTGACGGATGAAGAGGCAATATGATGGGGCACCATGCCGTCATGTCATGAAATGTAAAAATAGGCTTTGACAAACCAGACGACCGGTCATATATTTAGCCCATGTGTAAACGTGTAGTGAGTCCATGAGTAAGCGTGAACTGAAGAAAGACCACCTTCTCGAGGCCGGTCTGCAGGTGATGGCCACCCAGGGGTATAACGGCACCAGCATCAAGGATATTGTCGATGCCGCCGGTGTGCCCAAAGGGTCTTTTTACACCTACTTCAAGAGCAAGGAAGATTTTGCCGTGGATGCCCTGGAAAGGGTGACCGATGAGCGAATGCAGCAGGGGCGACTCCTGTTGGCCAACCGCAATATTCCGCCGTTGGAGCGTTTGTCGCGCTTTTTCCAGGAAAATATCGGTGGTTGCGAGCAGGGCGTCACGGGTGGTTGCTTTATTGGCAACATGTGCCAGGAAATGTCGGACTCGAGCGAGGTTATCCGCTTGAAAGTGCGACAGATGCTGCGCAACAGCACCCACGCGATCGAAGACGTGCTGGAAGAGGCACGTATGGATGGCAGCCTCAAGAGTTCGATTGCCTCTTCGGTCCTTGCGGAGTTCTTGTTTAACGCCTGGGAGGGTACGCTCATGCGTATGAAAGCCTCCAAATGCCGCGAACCCATGGATGCCTTCCTGGCCATCTTGCCGGAAATTTTTGGAAAGACCGGATCGGACTGATCCTTTTTTTTCGGATTTTACCAAAACGACTGGTCAGCTATAAATGCTGAATTTCATGAATCCCCTGAATGACGCTCAGTTCAACACGCGAATTTTTGTCGCATTATTTTGTAAAGAATACAAGACGACCGGTCATCTAATATAGAGATTTATTTGATGAATGAGTGGTCATTATCAAGTGGAAATATTTCACCGCAAACAAGGGGCAGAGGCAATGACTGGCCACAATTGGCGACAAATCCGCAGCGTTGCAGGCTCGATTGGGAGTCTGGTTCTTGCTCTGGTGCTGTCGCCTGCCGTATTTGCGGAATCCGCCAATGACAGCCTGCGCGATATCCAATTGGCATCCCTTATCGAAGATGAAAAGCGCCCGCGGGCGCCAATCACTCTGCCCTATATCGAACCGCTGAAATCCAGTTGGGCGCTGGCGATGGATAACGACATGCTTGCGCCCCTGGATCGCGACCAGGACTATACCTACGGAATCAACTTCACCTATACGGGCAGCAGAGCCAAAGACCTCTGGGTTAGCCTTGATAAACCCTTGGGTGGAATTGATCGGCTGCTGCGAGTTGACGACTATTCCGAGCAGGGGGTCCATACACACCATTTTGAAGTCGGCCTGTTTGGGTTTACCCCCGACGATATCAAGCTCGCCACGGCCATCCCCGACGATCGCCCCTATGCGAGTCTGGTCTATATCTCCAGCGCCCGCGAACAATTGGACCTGATGGAAAAAACTGCTCTGAAAACCACTCTCACCCTGGGCGTACTGGGCTCCAGTATGGTGGGGGAATTGCAGAACAGCGTGCACGCGGTGATTGGTGGCAAGGAAGCGAATGGCTGGCACCACCAGATCAGCGACGGTGGCGAGTTGACCGCCCGCTACTCCATTGCGCGTCAGGATTACCTGGGCAGACTCTTTGATAATCTGGAGATCAAAAGCACCTTGCAGGCATCCGCGGGATATTTGACGGAAGTCAGTTGGAGCCTGAGCATGCGCAGTGGGCAATATCATACCCTCTGGTCGTCATTTAATCCCGAACTTGCCAGCTACGGAGAGAAATCCAGTTACACGACCAGCGGGGATTCGGTGCGGGAGCACTATTTCTGGGCCGGCATATCGGTCAAGGCGCGGATCTATAATGCCTTTTTGCAAGGGCAGTTTCGCGACAGCGATGTGACCTATGATCGCAGCGAATTAAATCCGGTGCTGGTCGAAGCCTGGGCCGGATATACCGTCGCATTCAATAATGGCTACCGCATCAGTTATGTCCTGCGCGGGCACACTTCTGAAATCCAGCACGGTGCGGGTGACCGAAATCTGTTATGGGGTGGTTTGATACTGGCAAAAACCTTCCACTAGCCAAACCGGGTATCATGTCGGAGACTGGCAGTTTGGCGATCTAACAGATGAGGTAAGTAAATGATGCCGACCTATGGTTTGGGCGACAGTACATTGCGTGCGCTGGGCGGTGAAGCGGCCGTGCGAGAGCTGGTGGATCGCTTTTATGATGCCATGGAACGCCTGCCCGAAGCACGTGTCATTCGTGAACTCCATCCGGATGATCTGGCGCTGTCGCGGGACAAATTGGCCACATTTCTGACGGGCTGGATGGGTGGCCCCAGCCGTTATCGGGAGCGCTTCGGACCCATCGCCATTCCCATGGCGCACCGGCATCTACCCATAGGTCCGGAGGAGCGTGATGCCTGGCTCCTGTGCATGGCGACGGCACTCGACGAAATGAAAGTCGATGCCGAATTGAAAGAGTATTTACTTGTTCAGTTGCGCCGTCCGGCGGAAATGTGTCGCACGCGCTAGTCCCGGCGGCTTGAAAAAGGAGGGAAGATTGATGCAAGCGCGAATTACTGTAATTACCCTGGCTGTCGATGACCTGGAGCGCGCGGTTACGTTTTATCGCGACGGCCTCGGGCTGCATTCGGAAGGCATTGTCGGTCGCGAGTTCGAATATGGGGCCGTGGCTTTTTTCGACCTTCAGGCAGGCTTGAAGCTGGCTCTCTGGCCCCGTCAGAGTCTGGCTCGGGATACCGATATTCCCGTCACCGACCCAAGCCCCACGGAATTTTCCCTGGGCCACAATGTTTCCTCCCGGGAGGAAGTTGACGCGGTTATGGCCCAGGCGAAAGACGCGGGTGCCCATATCGTAAAGGCGGCCCAGGACACTTTCTGGGGAGGCTACGCCGGCTATTTTCAGGACCCCGACCAGCACCTGTGGGAGGTGGTTTGGAACCCGCAACTCCTACCGGAATAGGGTGTTTCAGCCGTGAGTGCCCAGCCAGTCGATGCTCCGGAAGGCCTCGATAAACCACGCCAGTGCCTTGCCCTGGTTATCCTTGCGCCAGGCCATATAGATCGGCATATTGGGGCGCGGTACGCTGCAAGGCAGCTGTACAAGCTCGCCCCGGGCCAATGAGGCCGCAGCCAGATGGCGGGGCACAAAGCCGACCCCGATGCCCAGGCGCTGGGCCTCCAGTTTGCTGTCCATGCTGGCGACGCGGATGACTTGCCGGCTTTCCAGCAGACCGGTGGAACGCCCCGGTGCGGTGAGTGACGAGTCTGCCACCACGACGGTGGGAAAGGCCTTGATGGCGGCCGCGTCCACCGCACCGCGATGCAGGGTCAGCGGATGTTCGGGGGCCACAGCAAAGATAAACTCCACGTCGCCGAGCAGGTGGTGCTCAAAAACCCCTCTGGGCAATTCGCCGCTGGCGCCAATACTCAAATCGCAGCGGTCGGCCATCAGCGCATCCCAGGTGCCGCCCAGCACCTCTTCACTGATCTCCAATGCAACCTGCTTGTCCAGCAGGGTAAACGCCTGAATTTGCCCCATGAGTGGGGCCGTGGGCAGAATGGTATCCCGTGCGATGCGCAGGCGGGTTTCCCAGCCGGATTCCAATTGTTTTACCGCTTCTTCCAGCCGATTGGCGGCTTGGAGCAGCGCGCGCCCCTGCTCGAGTACCAGTTGCCCCGCCGCCGTCAATTTTGCCCGCTGCCCGGTGCGATCAAAAAGATTGACATCAAGCTCCGACTCCAGCTTCTGAACCGTGTAAGTCAGCGCCGATGGCACCTTGAACAGGAATTCCGCCGCTGCTCCGAAACTTCCCTTGCGTTCAATGGCATCCAATACTCTCAGGGCTTCCAGGGTGATGGCATGATGCATGGGATGACCTCGACGCTGGGCGGACGCCCAAATTCGATGGCATCCGCGAGATATTCAAATTATTTGAAGTATAGCTTCAAAATGTTCCGCTTTTAAGCGCAGCAGTGGAAATCTATAGTGTTTCCCAAGCCGATCGATACCGGTCAGCACAACAAGCTACTCACTGATTAAACGGAGACAAACATGAACACCCTGAACGCGATATTTCATTCGGCCAACCAATGGTCATCCCTGGTCCTGCGCATACCCCTGGGCATCATCTTTATTGCCCATGGCGGGCAAAAGCTGTTTGGCCTGTTCGGCGGCTACGGCCTGCAAGGAACCGGGCAGTGGATGGCCTCCATCGGCCTGGAGCCCGGCGTGGCCATGGCTTTTGCCGCCGGATCCGCGGAATTCTTCGGCGGGCTGCTCCTGCTTGTCGGCTTACTGGTACGCCCGGCGGCAGCGCTACTGGCGTTCACCATGGTTGTCGCCATCTTTGCGGTTCATATCGGCAACGGTTTGTTTATGAGCAACAACGGCTATGAATTCGGCCTCGCCCTTCTGGCCGGTTCAGTCGCCCTGTTACTTTCGGGCGCCGGCCGTCTGAGTCTCGACCGGCTGATAAGCGCGAGAATTCAGGCGTAGTAATAGAGGCCGCGACCATAGAAGCATTTGCCCGGCCATGCAGCGCCGGGCTTTTTTTTTATGAACCTGTTTTGAGGAGTGAGAAGATGATTTCAGTACGACCAGGCGAACAGCGGGGCGAGGCATCATTTGGCTGGCTCGACAGTCGCCATACTTTTTCCTTTGGCAGCTATTACGATCCCGAACAGATGGGATTTTCGGCATTGCGGGTGATCAATGACGACAGGGTTGCGCCCGGTGCGGGTTTTGAAACTCACAGCCACCGGGATATGGAAATCATCAGCTATGTGCTGAGTGGCGAGATGGTGCACAGGGACAGCGAAGGCAATCGTGTCCGTCTGCCCGCTGGCGAATTTCAGCTGATGTCCGCCGGCAGTGGGATCGAACACAGCGAATTCAACACGTCCGCCACGGAACCGCTGCATTTTCTGCAAATATGGGTGCAGCCATCGGTTTACGGGCAGCCGCCGGGCTATCAGCAAAGGGATTTTGGCCGCCGGCAGGGCTTGACGCTCATCGCCAGTTCCGATGGAAGCGAGGGCAGTTTGCTTATCAAGCAGGACACGCGCCTATACCAGTTGGTGCTGTCGGCAGGTAATCGGGCGACTCTGGCGGCCTCCGCAAGTCGCCGCTATTACCTGCACCTCATCAGCGGCAGCCTGGATATTGCGGGATCGAGGCTAAAGGCCGGGGATGGCGCACGGCTGGAGTCGGTGGACGACCTCGAATTTATCGCCGCCGGCGAGGACACCCTGGCACTGGTATTTGACCTGCCGTGACCGCCCCCCTCAGTATCAGGCGTCAATTATCAAGTAAGGGCTTGTGACCCGAAGCCTTGCTGATGACGGCGGCATGCATGTCCTCCAGTCGTCGTCCCCGGGTGTCGATACCATGCTTCAGAAGGGTCAGGGCGGAAGCGGCGAGGGGGATGGCGATGAGAATGGCCGAAAAGGCCAGATGACCAAAAACCCCCATGACGCCAAAGACCGCGCCCACAATGCCACCAAACTTCGAACTGGCGGCAACCACACCGGCACCGGTACCGCGCAGATGCACCGGATAGATTTCAGCGGCATAGGGAATCAGCATGGCGATAACGCCGCTCGAACTGACCAGCAGCAAAGCGGTAATCGCCATAATCACGAAATAGGACTGGGTTCCACTCAGCCCGAGCAGGAAGAAGGCGACCATGGCCACCGCCGTAAGGCCGATAAACAGCGCCAGAGCCTTGATACTGCTCCAATGGTGGTAGAGCCATATGACCACCAGTATGCCCGGCAGTGCCAGCAGCGCGGAGCCGGCCAATAACTTGTCGGCGCCCGACTCCATACCCAGTTCGCGCAGGCTGGTTGGCAGCCACAGCAGAAAACCAAAATTCACCAGCCCCCAGGCAATACCGCCACCAGTCAATCCCAGTGTCAGCCACGCGTAGGGACCGCGCATCAATTCCATGAAGCCGCCAGTGTCCGCCTTGAGTTCCTCGGGTTCGGCATCTTCGGTCGCGGCATCGTCCACCTCGGCCCCGAATTTCGTCAATACCGCCCGCGCTTCCCGCTTGAGCCCGGCATTGGCCAGGAAGCGGGGCGATTCGGGAATATACTTACCGAGAAATACCAGCAACAGACCCGTGGGCAAGTTCAGCAGCCAGAGAATACGCCAGCTGAACAATGGCTCCAGTACCGCCGCGGCACCGGATGCCAGCAGATAGCCCGCGGAGGTGCCGACACCGCCCAGCATCACCAGCAACCAGCCACGATGCGCCGCGGGCACCATTTCCGCCATCAGCGTAAAGGTGATTGGCAGCAAACCGCCGGCGGAAGCGCCCATCAGAAAGCACATGGCCAGATTCCACTCGAAGTCGGGCATGGTGCCGCAGATCGCGGTGCCTATGAACATCAGTGCCGACAGCAGAATGGCCGCACGGCGGCCCAGAACGTCCGCCAGGCGCCCCCAGACGATGGAGCCGACCGCTGTCCCGATCAGCGCCACCAGTGCCAGAAAGCCGGCGGTTTCGGAGCTGATGCTGTATTCCTCGGTCATTCCCGGCATGGCAAAACCAAGTGCTGCGGGTTTCAGCACATCAATGGCAATCGCGGTTATCAGCACGATTACCAGTATCCAGTGTTCCCGGTTGAGTGGGATATTGTCGGCGAGGTGAAAGTGAATGCTGCCGTGGTTGCCGACGCGCATCTGTGCCAAACGGGGCATGAGACCGTAGGTTGCCAGGCACAGACCCAATGGGATCAGCGCCATGCCGATGAGCATGGTGGCATCCATGGGCATGCCGGCCATGTGGTAACCCATGGGTGCGGAAGCTACGAACATGGGGATATGGGCCAGCACGCCAATTGTCAGCGCGAGACAGCCGAGCACGAAAGCGATGGGGTGGTGGAACGACAGACCATTTGCAGACATCGGGATGGGGAACCTTGCAAGAGTAACTTTTATTGTTCGCCAGGAGCCCTGGCGTTTAAAGCTTTTTACAGGAGAGGGCTTCAGAGGCGCAATTGAAATATGATAAATTTTGGCTATTGGAATTTGTACCCTGACGGCCAATTGATTGAAGGCGTATCATGAGTCATGGGGTTTTTTAACAGGCTGCGGCTGTCGAAGCGCCCGTAAGCAGTCAATTGAGGTGGAAAAGGGATGACTCTGGTGGAATTGCAGTTTGTGGCGGCGCTCGCCCGGGAGCAGCACTTTGGTCGTGCCGCTGCCTTTTGCGGCGTCAGCCAGCCCGCACTCAGCACCGCCATCCGAAAACTGGAAACGGAACTGGGTGTCGTCTTGTTCGAACGCTCCCGGAGTGGGGTTCGCATGACTCTGGTTGGTGAGCAAATTGCGTCCCAGGCACAGCGACTAATGGCTTCAACAGACACTATCAAAGTCATCGCCGCTGCCGGTAGTGATCAATTGAAGTCCCCTTTGTCCGTAGGCGCACTGGCCACCATTGGTCCGTATCTGCTGCCGCAGTCGATTCCACACCTGCGCAAGGGCGCACCCGCCATGGAACTGCGTGTCCAGGAAGATGATACAGATGCCCTGCGCCGGAAACTGCGCGACGGTCATCTGGATGCCATAGTGGTGGCCGGCCCCTTTGTGGAAACCGACGTGGTGACCCGTGAGCTGTTCGAGGAGCCATTGGTGCTGCTGTTGCCGCACCAACACCCGCTGGCTGCCCGCACCAGCGTGGATGCCCGGAAGCTCGGCCCCGAAAATCTCCTGCTTCTGGACGAGCGCTACGGTTTGAACGAACCAATACGCCAGGCCTATCCGCAATTTCAGGGAATCCCTGGAAGGGGCAGCAGCATTCAAATGCTGCGAAACATGGTTGCCAATGATCTTGGTGTCACGATTTTACCGCTCTCGGTAGCCGTTAATTTATGCTCCGGCTCGAGTATACTGATCACACGCCCCTTCGCCGGTTCAGCCCCCAAGCGTAGATTGCTACTTGCCTGGCGCGCGAGCTTTCCCCGGCACAAAGCCATGGATGTCCTGTGTCAGGCGCTGCAATCCACCAGCGCCGCCCACGGTTTTTACACGACTGAGCGCGAGCAGCCAGGGCAGGGTTTGCTGGTGCAAAACAGTGACTGGTAAGGTGCCGGCATAGTAAGCCGACATAGCAACGAGAATAGATATGAAACCCTTGAGAAAAATTGTCATTGTCGGTGGTGGAACATCAGGTTGGATTGCAGCCGCCATGCTGGCCTCCAACCTCAGCCGGGATCTCTGCCAGATCGAACTTGTCGAGCCCGAGGATTCGAAGTCGCTCGGCATCGGTGAATCCACCATTCCACCTTTTGTCGGGTTGATACAAAAATTGGGTATCGACGAACAGGAATTCGTGCAGGAAACCCAGGCCTGTTTCAAACTCGGTATCAATTTTGTGGATTGGCGGGTAAAGCGTGAATCCTATTTTCACCCGTTCGGCGTTATCGGCAAACGCATAGGCTCCCACGATTTTTATCAGTGCTGGTTGAAAGCGCGCAGCCACGGGAGCACCGAAAAATTGCAGGACTTCTCTCCCTGTGCCGTGATGGCGGCCAAGGGACGATTCTTTCCGCCGCAACAGGCACAGAATACACCGGTCGGTGGTGCCAATTATGCGATTCATCTGGATGCCAAACTGGTCGTGGACTATCTGCGCCGCTTTGCCGAAAAGCGGGGCGTCATGCGAAAGCAAGCCCTGGTGAAACAGGTGGTGCAGAAAGAGAACGGACATATCGAAAAAATATTACTGGAGTCCGGAGAATTTCTGGAGGGCGATTTTTTCATCGACTGCACCGGTTTCAAGGCACTGTTGATCGAGCAGACACTGGCGTCAGGTTTTGAAGACTGGTCGCCGTACCTGCCCTGTGATCGCGCCATTACTGTGAAAACCGCAAATATGGGCAGTACCTTGCCCTATACGACTGCCACGGCACGCCAATCCGGATGGAGCTGGCGCATTCCGCTACGCGGCCGGACCAGCCACGGCTATGTTTATTCAAGCCGGTTCTGTAGCGACGCGGATGCCAAAAGTATTTTGTTCAAAAATCTCGATGGTACGCGGATCAATGATCCACGGCTCATTCCCTTCATCACGGGAAAAAGAAAGGAAATTTGGAAGCACAATTGCCTGTCACTGGGGCTGGCGTCAGGATTCGTTGAACCACTGGAATCCACGGCCATTCATTTGATTGCGCGGGGCATGGATTTTTTCCTGCGCTTTTTCCCCGACCGGGATTGCAACCCGAGTCTGATCAGGGAATATAACCGCCGGATGTCGATGGATTATGAAGAAGTCAGGGATTTCATTATTTTGCACTATTGCGCCACCGAGCGCGACGATACGCCTTTCTGGCAGTGGTGCAGGAACAATGAAATACCGGCGAGCCTGCAGGAAAAAATCGAGCTCTTCGCCGCCCAGGGCATAGTGCGCGAAGGCGTGGACGAGCTGTTCAGAAGCGCCAGCTGGCAGTCGGTTTTCGAGGGTATGGGTATCCATCCGATGAGCTATTGCTCACGGGTCGACAATATGACCTTTCAGGAAATCGACGAAAACCTGAAACAGGCAAAATCAGCCATATTGACCATGGTCAAAACCCTGCCGACCCACGACGAATTTTTGCGGCAGAATTATTCTTAGCTACAAGCCGCAAGTAGGATCAAGGGAAAAGGGAAAAGGGAAAAGTGGATCCTCGGGATTTGGCCTGTGATTCGCGTCCGATCCACAAGGTTGAGGATCATTGCAAGACCCCGCAGAGGCAAGAATCTTTTCCCTTTTCCCTTTTCCCTTTTCTTTCAATACCTCGGATCATACTGATAATCCCGCAACTTCTGCTCGAATGCAGCATCCACGGTGACATTTGAATAGCCGGCCTTGCAGGCTTCGCGGGCGACGGCCAGGGCGATTTGCAGACTCACCTCGCGGATGTCGCTCAAGGGCGGATAGAGACAGCCCTGTTCCAATTGGTTGTCGGACACGCTGTCGGCCAGGGTCTTGGCGCTGGCGATCAACATCCTGTCGTTGATGCGTTTGCTTTCGGCACCCAGCGCGCCCAGTCCGAGGCCGGGGAATATGTAGGCGTTATTGCCCTGGCCGGGTACCTTGATGTCCCCGTGTATATGCACCACGCCGAAGGGGCTGCCACTGGCAAAAACGGCGCGGCCATCGGTCCAGTGGTAGGCTTCCTCGGCGGTGCACTCAGCGCGGGTCGTAGGGTTGGACAAGGCAAAAATTACCGGCGCCTGGTTAACTGTCGCCATGGCCTTCAGCATGTCTTCGGTAAACGTCTTCGGGGAGCCGGTTGCGCCTATGAGCACGTGGGGGCGAAACCGGTGAATGGTTTCCTCCAATGACATCACCGGGAGGTCCGAGGCCATATGCGCGATGTGTGGCGAGACGTTGTCGCGTTCCTTGGAGACCAGACCCTTACGGTCAAAATAAACCAGCCGCTGCACCGCCTGGTCGTGGCTCAGCCCCTCGAGTTTGAGCGCTTCGATCAACAGCTCGCCAATACCTGTTGCGGCGGAGCCAGCGCCGAGGAACATGAAGCGCATATCGGCCAGTGGGGTTTCGGTGAGCCGGGTGGAGGCATAGAGTCCAGCCAGAACAACGGACGCTGTTCCCTGAATATCATCGTTGAAGCACAGGAGTTGATCCTGGTATCGCTCCAGCAAAGTGATGGCATTCTGCGTGGCGAAGTCCTCGAATTGCAGCACGGCCCGCGGGTAGTGTTTTTTGATGGCCTGCACGAACTCTTCGATAAAGTCATCATAGGCCTGGCTGCGCACCCGGGCCTGCCGCAGACCCAAATAAATCTCGTTGTTGCGCAGTTCCTCGTTGTCGGTGCCGACATCCAGCATGATGGGCAGACAATGTTCCGGGCGAATGCCGGCAAGCGCGCAGTAAAGCGCCAGCTTTCCGATGGGGATACCCATGCCGTTTGTACCCAGGTCACCGAGCCCCAGAATTCTCTCGCCGTCGGTAACCACGATCATGCGCACATCGGTCTCGGGCCAGTTGTTGAGCAGTCGATCAATATTGCCTTTATCCTTGATGGAAATATAAAAACCGCTGGTTTGGGTGAACAGCTGCGCAAAATCCAGGCAGGCCTGGCCGACGGTGGGGGTATAGACGATCGGCATCAGCTCGGTGGTGTGATCGATCAGCAGGCGGTAGTAAAGCCGCTCGTTGCGCTTGTGCAACGAACTCAGAAAGATGTATTTATCGATATCCGTTTCCTGCCGCCGCACGTTGGCGAGCGCGCGCTCCTGTTGTTGTTCAAAGGTGCTGATGCGGCTGGGTAGCAGGCCGTGCAACCCATAACGCGTGCGTTCTTCGGCGGTGAATCCGGTGCCCTTGTTGAGGCGCGGATTGTTGAGGATATCCTGTCCGAGCTTCTCCATGGTTTTGGAGCCCCTGATGGTTGATAAAAGGTTGCTTAAGAAGGTTGATTATACAACGATAATTTGTCCCGCGGGCATTTTGTCAATGGCATATCCAGGTGTCGTCCGAATGTGGCGATGGCAGAAACTGGATTGTTGAAAGCCCTGATGAATGGTAGGGGTGAATATTTCGAAATGGAAACGCGGCGCTCACCCTCGAATGGGCCAGCGCCGCCGCGCCTTACTCCGCTACCACTTCCGGATTAGCGATGATACTTGCCGGAACGTCACCGCCAAAGGTGAAGAAGCGGGCTATCTCCGTGACCATTTCGGTAAACACAGCCTCGCTGGTCAATGGATCGGCCTCGGTATTGCCGCCCGCAACGGGTGTGCCGTGGCTGCCTTCGGTAAAGCGCGTTACCAGGACTGCCGGATCACCATCGGTAGTAGCGTCGGCTGTCGGCACGGCTCCAAATTGGGCCACTAACGGTTCGGTGCCCGCCAAGGGAGCGGGGAAGGGCGCTATGACAAAACCGCTATCGAGCACCATCTCCAGAGGTTCCATGCCCCAGAGGCTGTCGGCGGCATTGGGAATGGGTTGATCGGGTGGATTGTCCGCCGTGCCGTCACCGACAATCTCGGTAAGCAGGATACCCGTGGAACTGTCGCTGTCCGACAGACTGGCGGCGAAATTCATGACATCGGCGGAATCGATCACGCCCTGGAAGACATTGAAATAGGTTTCCAGGCCGCTTCGGCCCTGAGTCAGTTCTTCGCTGGCACCGGCCAGGCCTTGCATGATACGCGGTGCCAAATCCGGCGAGTTGGCCAACAGTCGAACCACGCCGCCGCCGGTATTGAGCAGGGCAGCCGTCTGGATTTGCGGCAAACTGCTAAAGGCGCTGGCTTGCACGGCGTCATCATTGTTAACAGCGATAAAAGGCACACCATTGACCGCGCCCAGGGAGTGGCCGACAAAATAGACGCGGCTCTCGTCGATATCATCCGCTGCGCCATTGCCATCAATATCCATGGTGGCCAGAGAGGCATTCAGGTTAAGCAGATCCAGCACCATTTGTTGCAGATTGCTGCGCACGGTAGTGAAGCTGCTCAGGTTGATAAACAGGCTGCCGGAACTGCCAATCTCTGCCGCGTAGTCCATGGGTATGGGGTTGGCCTGCACATCGGCGGTGAAATTGAAATGTCGCTCCGTCAGGGCGGCGGAGGGTGTTTTTCCAGTGATATTGCTCTGGGGTGGGTTGTCTGGGTCGTTAACACTGAACAAACCCGGCACTGTGCTGCCCGAGGGCGCCACGCCATGCAGGGGCTGATCAATGGCAATGGTGGCAAAGCAGGGCGCAGCGGGTGAGATGGCACAGGCCGTTGCCATGGCACTGGCAATGGGCAGTGCGCTACTTCGGTCCGTGGTAATGCCGTGGACATAGATAATGACGGGCCAGCCTTCCGGCGGCTTTGTGGTGCCGAGTAGTGCTGCATTTGGAAGTACCGCCAGCAGGGGAACGGTGACATCGGCCTGCTTTGCCGGAAAGGGATAGCGGTAGGTAATTTTGTCCGAAGGGGGCGTTGTGCCGGGGGGCTGTTCTTTAGCGAAATCAATGGCAGCGCCAATGGCGGTATCCGCAGTCCAGCTACCGGTGGCGATAGTGGAACCATCACCACCAGTGGGCAGAGGCTGATAGGAAGGCAGGGTAATTTCGCCTTGGAAAACGTTTGCCGGTACACCCTGAAAGGCGAGATTTATGTCCACAGCGGGGTCGACCAAAAAGAAATTCGTGGCTCGGGCTGCGGGCACCGGAAAGACTTGAGCGGGATTGCCTTCGGACAAGGCCATCACGGTACCTGCCGCTTCGGTGGCAATATCCACAGCGTCACCGTTGTGCACCGAAATGGCGGCCTCGGCCGCGGCGACCTGCATCAGATAGGCTGCGGTCGGATCGACCGCTATGGTGGCGTAATCCGCGCCGGCGTTTATGGCGCCCGCTATGGCCTCATCATAAAGCGGATTGGGGGCGGTGCCGCCCGGCGGCATGGTTGGCGATGTCAGCAGAACG
Source organism: uncultured Cellvibrionaceae bacterium (assembly GCA_964515945.1). GTDB lineage: Bacteria > Pseudomonadota > Gammaproteobacteria > Pseudomonadales > Cellvibrionaceae > CAYQQJ01. Next base: position 15,854 of record CAZEWY010000009.1, on the reverse strand, counting down.
TTGAGAGTCGAATTGATGGCGCCGTCGGTGGGAGTCAAGCCATCGTTATTAGCACTTACGTTGTAGGTGCCACTGACCAGCTTGGCAATGGCCTCCTGTTTGTAGGTGGTGCGAAGGGCTTTTTCAAAGAAAATCTCCGGCGCCGTCACGCTTTTCAGCACCGCATCGGTTCCGCCGGTGGTAAAGGTCATGGAGAAGACGATGTCCTCCGGCGCGGGTGCGGTCTCCTCCAGTCCGGCGGCATCGAAGACGCTCTGCATAAAGCCGAAATAGCCGGTCGCCAGCTGTTCCCAGTTGGTGATGGCGCCGCGCAGGCTGCGCAGCTTCAAGATGGTTTCATCCTCGGCATCGAAAGGGGATTCCGGGTCGCGAATAAAGTTGTAGGCATGGGAAGCCTGTACCGGATAGCCAGCGGTATCCTGGACATCGTTGGTGATCACCACCAGATATTTGGTTTCCGCCATCAGGGGCTCGAGGGGTGTGATGCGGATAACATTGTTGGTGCCGCCATCGAGGCTGATGATTTCCGCTCTCGCGGTGGGAGAGGCGAGCGCCATCAATGTGTTCACGCCCGCCGTGCCGGCGGCAACTGCCTGCTGGTAGGTCACGGCTTCGGCAAAGGTGGGAACTTCGACTGACTCGGCGTCGCCATCGCCATCCAGGTCCACCGAGGCCTGCACCAGTGGATCGCCGCCGGGGAAACTCAGGGGCAGGAGAAACACATTCTGGTTGGGGTTGGGGACTATGCTCTCCCCGACGACAACAAAACTCGCCGCATCCAGCGTCTGGCTGCTGTCCAGGCTGCCGGAAAAGGCGATATCAATGGGCGACAGGAGCGAGTTGCCATCCAGGGCGTCAATGCCGGTGATCACGGGGTTGGCGGGATCCACGCCGGCGTGCATGGTTCCGTCCACGGCTGGTTCATTGGCGAAAAGAAGATCGTTGGGTACGGGCAGATCCCCTGAACTGGGATTGAAGATGACGCGGGTCTCCTCGCCAGGCGCGGGCCCCGCCGCCGTATCTTCCCTATCGTCATCGCCCGAACAGGCCGCAAGTGCCAGGGCGGATATCAGGAGTAAGGAAGTTGTCGCATGTCTGAACATAGGAAATCCTCTTCGCGTTATTGTTGCCGTGCCACTAAAACCGTCTGTAAAAACACAGTACAGCCATTGATCATAGTGAAGCCAATATATGTGAGGCGATCCGATTTGTCGAGCCAAGCCAGCGGCAGTGGCGTCTGTTTGCAAAACCTTGGCAAGAGGGACTGGTCTTTAGTTTGCTTTTCAATTGGCGCCAGTAGTATGGAGATGAATTCGCCACTGTGGCGGGCAATTCAGATGAGCGCATAATCGAGGACATAGCCATGCGTGTTAAAGAAGTGATGTCGGATCGGCCGGAATACCTGGACGTCAACGCGACCATTCGCGAAGCAGCCATACGCATGAAGCAAGCCGGACGCGGATTCGCTCCGGTTGCCAAGGATGACAAGCTTGTCGGTATCTTAACCGACAGGGATATTACGGTTCGGGGCATGGCCGAAGGCAGAGCCGCCACTGACAAAGTCAGCAGCATACTGACCAGCTCGGTGCTCTATTGCTATGAGGATGACGATGTGGCCGACGTGTTGCAGAGCATGCACGATGAGGAGGTGCAGCGGTTGATCGTTCTGAACAATGACAAGAACAAGGATGTGGCTGGTGTGGTGTCGTTAAGTGACATTGCCGACAATTGCACCGACGATGATCTGAGTCGCCGCATTGTCAACGCCTGCCGGCATTATCATTGAGCGCATTACCATTGAGGAAATTAGCCCGGCGATTCGAATCAGTAAAGCGGCTTTAGCCGCTCCGCTCTCACCTGGCGAGACGCATGGCGGCGTTTGCGCCAGTCTTCGACTTGTTTAGCCAGGTTGAGCGGTTTTACCTGATCGATGGTTTCTGGCGTCACACTGGCCTGGCCATAAAGCGCCGCGTCCAGATCCGCCAGTTGTTTTGTAAGGGCCGGGTCGTCCAGCTGCGCTGCCAGGTCACGCAGTGATCGCGGCGGATGTTCCGGCCATCGGGTAACGCCCCAGCGCAGAAGGGCCAGCCGCAGATTTGCGAGATCCTGCCGTCGCGCGGCTTTGGTCACTTCCCTGAAAGCCAGCTTCTCGCTGCTGGCGGCGGCATCCGGTGGTTCACGGCCGCCTGCGCTGGCCGCCGATACAGAGCGGCGCGCCCGCCACCAGAGTAGTGTAAAAATTATCCACAGCAGTGCAAACAGCAGCGTGGTGGCTTGCCACAGACGCTCGCTGCCTGTGGCACCAGCCGCTGTGCGGTCTTCCGCTTTGGCGGGTTCATCCGAGGCGGCTTCATCGGCGCGACCGATGCGCGCCGGCAACTTGTCGACGGCGTCCTGTTCCGCAGCTTCGCCGGGGGCGACATAAATGGTCTGCGCGGGCAATTGCGCCCTTCGCAGCTCGTCAGCGCCCGTGTCCCACCAGGTGACTTCAACCGCGGGCAAGGTGATTTCGCCGGCCTTGTCGGGGACCACCGCCATGCTTTCAACACGAGTACCGGTGATACCTTGGGGGCTTTTGGCGTTGTCCTGGACCGGCTGGTCGGGATATAGGCGAACGCCTTCCGGCTCGGCCATTTCCAGCGGCGGCAACTGGGCCGCCGTCAGGCCTTGGGCGCGAATGGTAATGGTGCGGGTGACCGGTTCGCCCACCCGAAAATCCGATGGCGGACTGCTCCATTTTTGTGTCAGTTCCAGATTGGCGGCTGGCAGCCAGACTTCGTCAGCTGGATAGGTGTCGGGATTGGAGTTGACCTCCACGGCTTTTTCTTCCGTCATCAGGCGTTTCAACTCGTAACGACTGCCAAAACCAAAGGGTCTTTGGTTCTGACCGGTGACCACGCGCAGTGTCCAGCGCAGAGGCGGTATGGTGAAACTTTCGCTGGTTTGCGGAAAGAGGGCGTAGCGGACTTCGAGTACGCCATAGTTGATGCCGTCGATGTTGCGTTGAAAGCGGGCCTCGGGTAACTGCTCGACACGTACGCCGTCGATGTGCAGCTCCTGGGCGTCCATGGAATCGATGCTGCGGGTGGTATAAAGGCGGTAAGTCAGCAGCAGTTGTTCCTGCACATAAACCTGCGAATGATCAATGGTAGTCTCAATGAATATGTCCTTCAGTTGACCGGGTGGGGCGCTGGCTTCGGTGACGGTAATCTGTATGGCCTCGCTGAAACTGCCGTTGTATTTGAAACTTGGAATTAGAAGCTGCCCCACCTTTTTCGGAGCGAGCATAAGGGTCCATTCGGTAAAGGCCGTCATGTTGCCATTGAAGGCTCTTATCTGATTGCTGCGGCCCTGACTGATAATGTCAAAATTTTCCCGCAACAGGGAAAAGTCCGGCTGATCTCCCTGAACCTGACCTGAGTAGCGGACACTCAATGTCAGCGTTTCCTCAATGGAAATTTGCTTTCGATCCACACTGGCGGTAAGGTCATGGCTTTGCGCATGGCTTTGGGGAATCCAGGAAAAAACAGACAGCCCGAGCGTCAGGGCGATGGCCAGAAAGTGGCCGGGTGTTGGCAGTCTGTTCGCTACTGAAAGAATTATCGTCAACATGATTCTGGCTCTCGTTACCATCTCTGGCCGGCTTCATTGCCGGGCGTTTGCCACTCGCCGGTACGGCGGCGTTCGCGGAACTGGTGAAGGAATTTATTGCGCAGCAGGCCGCCGGGGTCGTCCGGCACCTTTCGTAGCCACTGTTCCAGTGCCTGTTGTTGTTCCCGCTCGGCTTCAGTGAGTTGTGTTGAAGCGGTCGCTTGCTCGGACGCTTTTTTTTGTCCGTCACCCTCGGCTTGTTGAGGCGCGTGTTGAGACGCGGGCTTTTCGCCGGGTTCGTCCGACGGTTTCTGTTGCTGGCTTTTGTCTTCCTGTCCCTTGTCCTCCTGTCCCGGTTTTCCGATATCGGACTTTTCGTCTTGGGGTGTGTTGTTGGCGGGATCGTCGTAGGCGGAATCCCTGGAGTTCTGCGGCTGGCCCTCACCCGACTGCCCCTGCTGATTATCCTTCCGACCGCCGTCACTTTTTTGTGAATTTTGCTGCTGGTTTTGCTCGCCAGATCCCGATTGATTTTGTTGGGATTTCTGCTGATCACCTTTTTGCTGATTGTCTTTTTTCTGATCGCCTTTCTGGTTTTGGCCCTGACCGTCTTGATTCTTTTTCTGCTGCTGTTTTTTCTGTTGCAGCAGCTTCTTCGCCAACTCGAGATTGGCTTTGGCATCGGCATTGTCGGGATCTTTTTCCAGGGTGGCCTCATAGGCTTCGATCGCGCTTTGGTAATTGCCAAGGTGCATCAAACTGTTGCCGCGGTTGTAGGTGGCCCGCGGCGAATCACTGTGGGAAAAAGCTTTCAGAGCTGCTTCGTAATCTTCCGCGCGGTACAGGGCGGTTCCGCGCCAGTCGGGATCCTGAAAAAGCTCCGCCGCCTTTTCCGGTTGCTGTTGCTCCAGGGCTTGCTGTGCCTGTTGGTCCGGAGTCTTCCACAGATCATCCCAAACCGATGCGTGAGCCGGTTGCGGCAGGCTCAGCGGCAGTACCAGCACAGGCAGACACATCAGCCAACCGCGCCGAAAGGTCAGTGCCACCAGCGGCAGTATCAGCACCAACAGCCAGGGCCCGTGCTCGTACCAGCGGTCGAAGACTCGATCACTGTCCCGCATGGTCTCACCCTGGGAGCTGAACAGTGTCTGCAGGGTTTTTATGTCTTCAGCGGTTTTCAGAAAAGGCACGTAATAGGCATTGATATCGGCTGCGAAATCCTGAAGCGCATCTTCATTGAGTTTGGCAATCACAATTTCGCCGCTCGAGTTGCGGGCAAAGCCACCGTCACTCAGGGGAATGGGGGCTCCGTCTTCAGTACCCAGGCCCCACAGGGTTATCTGGTGATTTGCGCCCCGTTGAATGCGTTTCAGGGCGTCGAAGGCCTCGGGGACTATGCCATCGGTGAGAATCAGCACATGACCGTCGGCAACGCCGGCGTCCCCCAGCAGTCGATAGGCCATTTGCAGGGCCATCTCCGGATTGCTTCCCCTCATGGGCATATTGGCCGGTTTCAATGCCGGCAGCAGACTGATGATGGTATCCGTATCATCGGTCAGGGGTGTGACTATATGAGCCTCGCCAGCGTAGGCGATCAACCCCGTGGTTCCCTCGCGGCGGGCCTCCAGCAGATCGATCAATTTCAGTCGCGAGCGCACCAGCCGCGATGGCTTCAGGTCCTCGGCCATCATGGAAGGGGACATATCCCAGAGGATCACCAGGGCGGATCCGCCTTTCTGGACAGGTTCGGGCAGCTTCCGCCAGGCGGGGCCGGCGAGGGCAATGATGGCAATACACCAGAGCGCCAGTAGCCCCAGCAGGGGAAGTCGGGAAGCGCGTCCCTGGTCATTCTCAATGAGATGGCGCAACAAATGGGGGGCTATGGCCTGCTGCCATTGATTGGCCCGCGCCCGCCGGAACCATAGGGCCAGTAGCAGCCCCAGCGCGGGAAGCAGCGCGAGCAGCCACAGGGGGCGCAGCAAGTGGACCTGGTTCAGCCAGAGGAGGATGTTGTCGGTCATTGGTTAAACTCCCGGCGCAGTGTTGTTTTGCCGCCAAGATATCCAAGTGCCACCAGAAAGCTGAGCAGCAGGGCCATGGCCAGGGGCCAGAAATAGAGGGCGCTGATAGGTCGAAAGACTTCCTCTTCTTGCTCTGTGGGCTCCAGTTGATCCAGCAGGGCGTAGATTTGCACCAGCTCCGCGGGGTTGCGCGCGCGGAAGTAGGCGCCGCCGGTCTGGTCGGCAATATATTGAAGGGTGGCTTCATCCAGATCCGCCGAAGGATTGATGCGCCGGGAAAAGCCGCCGAAGAGGCCGCCATCGACCTGCATGCTCTCCGCTCCAACACCCACGGTGTAGATCTTGATGCCCGCCTGCTTGGCGAGCTCTGCCGCTTTGCGTGGCATGACTTCGCCGGCGGTGTTGGCGCCGTCCGTGAGCAGAATCAGCACGCGTTTGCCTGTGGGCCGGTCGCGCAGACGCTTGATCGCCAGGCCAATGGCGTCGCCAATCGCGGTTTTTTCGCCGGCGAATCCCAGCCGGGTTTCCTGGAGGAGCTTGTTGACGGTGACCCGGTCAAAGGTGAGCGGCGCCTGGAGATAGGCGCGGGTACCGAACACAATCAGGCCGAGACGATCACTTTCACGTCTTTCCACAAAATTACCGACCACATGTTTCACCACCAGAATGCGCGGCACCTGTTCGCCCTGAACGACCATGTCCGGTGTTTCCATGCTGCCGGAAATATCCACCGCCAGCATAAGGTCGCGCCCCTCGGTTGGCAGACTCACGGGTTCGCCTACCCACTGGGGGCGGGCCGTGGCGAAAACCAACAGGCACCACATAAGCGCCAACAGTAGTTGCAGAAGTTTTCCCTGGGAGACAGTGTGGGTACCCTCGATGGTTTCGCTGAGACTGTCGAAGAAGGGCACACGCAGGGCGGCCAGCTTCTGCTCCGCGCGCGGCAGCAGCCAGTATGCGAGCAGCGGCAAGGGTAGCGCCAGCAGCGCCCAGGGCCAGGCCAGTTCAAGCACGTAACTGACCTCCGTAGGTACGATGGCCGGCAATCCATAGCCTCGCCTGGCTGTAACACTGTTGCAGGGCGAAGGCATCGGCTTCGGCACTGTAAGCGGCCTGCAGCAGCCCCCGGCCCTCCGGGGATCGGAAGTTGCAGCTGGCGCAAGTTGAATCCAGAAATTTCAGCCAATCCTCGCCGTGCAGGCCGGCGATGCGTTTGCGGTCCCGGGGGTAGGCGGTGAGCGCGGTGCGCTTCAGTATCTCCAGCAACGCCTGCGCATAGGCGTTGCCGTCGCCGCTCGAGCGGTACTGCTCTCTGGCCAACATCAACTGATGACTGGCTTCGCGTCTGTAGGCGCGCTTGCGGTTGTACTTCAGGGCTTTGACCGTCAACACAATCAAAGCCGCGAGCAGCAGCAGGGCCAGTAGCCACCAGCCGGGTGCCGGTGGCCAGGCGGAAATTGGTTCGGGCTCGTGCAGGTCGCGCAGCTCGGTGAGCAGATTCGTCTGCCCGCCTTGCCCCGGCGGCTGTGCCTGTGCGAGCTGGATTGGATTGGCATTCGGTGTCATCGGATACCCCCTGCCTTGCGGCGCCGTTTCTGGCGGCCCGCGCTGAAAAGTTCGAGCGCCAGTTGTTCGGCAGATTGGCGGAGTTCGGCATTGACCAGAGGAATACCGGAACTGTCACAGGCGCTGCGCAGCAGTGCCAGGCGCTCGGCGAAATGGTGTGAAAATGCCTCGCGGGTCGCCCGGGAGTTGGCATTCAGCAATAACCGGCGCTGTCCGTCGGTAACGGGCAGCAAACCCTGCCGGGGCAGGTGTTTTTCCAGCGGGTCGTGGATGTGGATCAATGTCGCATCGCAATGTTTGGTCAGGGTGTACAGGGATTCCCGACAGCTTTCATCAAAATCGTGAAAGTCGCTCAATACAAAGACGGAACTGCCGGGTTTGGCGATGCGGCGGAGGTCCGTGAGCATCGACGCCATGGAAGTGCTCCGGGGCTGGGGCACCGGTGTTGTCAGGGCGTGATTGTAGGCGAGAAGCTGATGCAGGAATTCAAGCACGGCGTGTTTGCCGCGGCGTGCGCGTATGTCGCGCTGGTCGCGATCGCCAAACAACAGGGCGCCAATACGATCATTATTGGCCTGTGCCGTCCAGCCGATAATGGCAGCCAGTTCCGTGGCGAAAACCGATTTGAATTGCAGGCGGCTGCCAAAAAACATGGGCGAGCGTTGATCCACCATCACGAACACCGGGCGCTCGCGCTCTTCCTGAAAAAGTTTGGTGTGGGGGCTTTGCGTGCGCGCGGTTACCCGCCAGTCAATCGTGCGGATATCATCGCCCGCCTGATAAGGGCGCACTTCCGCGAACTCCATGCCGCGCCCACGAAAGTGGGTGCGCTGGGCGCCGTTCATCAGCGCCTGGCTGTTGCGTTGGGTCACCAGCGTGAGGTCCTGAGCAATATAGCGCAGCCGTAGCAATTCGGCGGTACTGCTATAGACGCCGGTGAAGGTTTTGGCATCCATGGATTCGCGCACTCTTGGTGTTCCTGCGTCGGCCACTTAAACGACAGGCACGCGCTGCTGTAACTCGGCGATCACATCGTCCGGTGTCATGCCGTTGGCTTCCGCTTCGAAGCTCAGCAACAAACGGTGCCGGAAGACATCGCCGAGTACCGCCTGCACGTCATCAGGGCTGACAAAGTCCCGGCCCTTGAGCCATGCATGGGCCTTGGCGCAGCGGTCGAGCCCGATGGTGGCGCGCGGGCTGACGCCGAATTCGATCCACTTGGCGAGGTCCGCACCGTAGGTTTCGGGCGAGCGGGTGGCGGCTGTCAGTTGCACGATATATTCCTCCACGGCCTCGGCCATATGCACCTGAAGGGCTTCTTCCCGCGCCGCGAAAAGCGCCGCCTGGGTAACGGGCGTGGGTGGCGGCGTTGTCTTTTGCTGTTGACTCGCCTCGGCCCGGGCCAGACGCAGTATGTCCCGCTCGGCGGCGACATTGGGATAATCCACGCGCACATGCATCAGGAAGCGGTCGAGCTGCGCTTCGGGCAGCGGGTAGGTGCCTTCCTGCTCGATGGGATTCTGTGTCGCCATCACCAGGAAGAGCGCCGGAAGTGCATAGCTGGCCTGGCCAACGCTGACCTGCCGCTCGGCCATGGCTTCCAGCAATGCGGATTGTACCTTGGCCGGAGCCCGGTTGATTTCATCGGCGAGTACCAGATTGTGAAAAATCGGCCCCTGCTGGAATTCAAACGTGCCGTTTTCCGGTCGATAGATGTCGGTGCCGGTGACATCCGATGGCAGCAGATCAGGCGTAAACTGAATGCGATGGAAATTACCCTCTATGCCGTCGGCAAGGGTTTTGATGGCTTTGGTTTTGGCCAGACCCGGCGCGCCTTCCACCAAAAGGTGGCCATCGGCAATGAGGGCGATCAGAAGTCGTTCCACGAGCGTGGGCTGGCCCACGATCTGGCTGTCAAGCCAGGCCTGAAGGTTTTGTACGGCAGAGAGATTTGACATCTATTGAATGCACCATTCGTTAAAATTATACAGTGGCCTGCGCTAATATTTATATTGAGACCGCCGCTTTGAGCCGAGGACAGGCATTAAGTTCCGTTTGCGTCCATGCCAAACTCCGTTTGGTTTGGCTTGTCTATGTTAGGGTTTCGGCCACAATTTTCAAGTTCAGGGAACAGAGGAGCGTGATGTGGATATCAGCAGGGCAGTTGCCGGAGACGACCCCGAGGCGCTTCTGGCACAACTGGCAGAACATTTCAAGCAGCAACTGAATGAGGCCGAAGCCGCCGCCATTACGGATTTTGCCCGGGTGTTTCTCGCCCATTTTCCGCTGCAGGATTGGGCGGAGCGACCTTTTGGCGATGTTCTGGGATGTTGCTATACACTCTGGCATCAACTGCAAACGCCCCGCGACCAGTTTCCATCGGTCCGCGTGTTCAATCCCAGCCTGGAAGAGAACGGTTGGTTGTGTGGCCGCACGGTTATTGCCGTGTTGCAACAGGATATGCCGTTCCTGGTGGATTCGATCCGCCTTGAGCTGAATCGTCGCGATGTTGCCATACATGTCCTGAAAAGCAATGTATTTCATATCGGCCGCAATCGGCAGGATGTTCCCGTGGCCGTCTACAGCGGTGGCCAGAAACCGGCGCACTCCAAGGATCTGGACTTCGCCAAGGAGGCCCTGGTTTACCTCGAAATCGGTCTCCATACGTCCGACTCCGAAATGGCGGGCCTGAGCAGGGCCGTGCGGGAAGTCCTGCGAGATGTGCGCATTGTAGTCGACGACTTCAGTAGCATGCTTCACCGAGTGGGACAGCTTGCGCAGAATGTTCGGCATGTGGAGGGCGAGAGCGGCGTTATTCATGCTCAGGAAGCCCATGATTTTTTGCAGTGGCTCAGCGATTCCCATTTCACCTTTCTCGGCTATCGGGAATTCGATCTTTCCGGTAAAAAGAAACAGCGTGTTTTGCGGGAAAATGCTCAGGCGAGGCTCGGTGTCTTTCGCAATCTGTCTGATGAGGCAGCGTCGATTCCCGAATCCCGGTTCAATCCGGGCATGGGAAATTTTTATGGGTCGGATGAACTGATTGCTCTGTCAAAAAGCGCGACACGCTCCCATATCCATCGCTCCGTTTACCCGGATTATGTTGTTATAAAACGCTTCGATGAAGCGGGCAGGGTTTGCGGTGAAGCGCGATTCCTCGGTCTTTTTACCTATTCCGTATATAGTCTGACACCCACGCAAATACCGCTGATTCGGCTGAAAGTCGGGCGAATCATGGAGCGCAGTAATCTCGACCCCCAGAGCCATGACGGCAAGAACCTGCGTCGGGTCATTGAAAATTTTCCACGGGACGAACTCTTCCAAACACCATTTGATGAACTCTATAAAACCATCATGGGTGTTGCCAGCATCAACGAGCGCCGCCTGGTGCGGCTGTTCATGCGCAAAGACCCCTTCGGTAATTTCGTCAACTGCCTGGTTTATGTGCCGAGGGATTTGTACAGCACTCATATCCGCCTGAAGATCGAACAGCTTATTGGCAAGGAGATTCAGTCGGAAGAGCTGGATTCAACAACCTATTTTTCCGAATCAACGCTGGCGCGGGCGCAGCTGGTTTTCCGTGTTAAATCCAGTGATGAACTCGACTATGACATAGGCCGGCTGGAGGCTGGCGTGGTGGCTATTACACGCAACTGGAACGATCAGCTGGAGCAGGCATTCGTCGATTTTCTGGGTGAGGGTCCCGGGCTGAAGCGCTTTCGCCAGTTTCGCAATGCATTTTCTTCCGGTTATCAGGAAAGCTTTGATGCACGTACAGCGGCCCACGATATTGCCATGTTGGATCAGTTGCATGAAGGTGCGGAGATCGCGATGAATTTCTATCAGCCGATGACGGCTGAAAAGAATTATCTGCGCTTCAAAATCATGCATCTTGACCATCTGATCGAGCTGTCGCAAGTAGTGCCGATACTGGAGTATTTGGGGTTGCGCGTTGTGGGAGAACACCCATATCAAATAAAACCCGAAGGCGGACGCAAGATCTGGCTGCATGATTTTGAACTCAAATTCAGCTCGCCGATTGATATCGATGTGCATTCCGTGCGCACGCTTTTTGAAGATGCCTTCGCCAATATCTGGCGCGGCGATGCCGAGAGCGACGCATTCAATCGGCTGGTGCTCGGCGCGCGCTTGAACTGGCGCGAAGTCATGGTCCTTCGCGCCTACGCGGCCTACATGAAACAGACGGCTTTCAATTTCAGCCCCGATTACATTGCCGATACTCTGTCCAATCACCCCGATATTACCCGAAACCTGGTGGCCCTGTTCAAGGCGCACTTTGAGCCGCGCCTGATTGCCAAGGCCAGTGCCAAGGCGAGCGCCAAGGCCAGTACTGAAGGCACCACGGAAAATCAACGCGCCCAGCGTCTGGAGGCGAAAGTTCTGGAAGCTCTCGATAAAGTGCCCAACCTCAACGAGGATCGTATCTTGCGGCATTATCTCGAGCTGATTCAGGCCACACTGCGAACCAACTTCTTTCAGAAAAATGACAATGACGAAAGCAAAGATTATTTTTCGTTCAAGCTGAACCCCGGCACCGTGCCGGGCATGCCCAAACCCCGTCCCCGGTTCGAGATATTCGTCTACTCACCTCGCGTCGAAGGCGTTCACCTACGCGGTGGCAAAGTGGCTCGAGGTGGCCTTCGCTGGTCTGACCGACCCCAGGATTACCGCACGGAAGTACTCGGCTTGATGAAGGCGCAGCAAGTCAAGAATGCGGTGATTGTGCCGACGGGAGCCAAGGGTGGATTTGTGCCCAAACAGATGCCCGCAAACGCAAGCCGCGATGAGCAGCAACAGGAAGCTGTTGCCTGCTACCGCATTTTCATTCAGGGGCTGCTGGACCTGACGGACAATTACCGCGAAGGTACTCTGGTGCCACCACTCGATGTGGTGCGAAGGGATGGTGACGATCCCTACCTGGTGGTGGCCGCGGACAAGGGCACGGCCAGTTTTTCTGATATTGCCAACGAAATTTCCCTGTCCTATGACTATTGGCTGGGGGATGCCTTTGCATCCGGTGGCAGCCAGGGCTATGACCACAAAGGCATGGGAATTACCGCGCGCGGCGGTTGGGTATCGGTGCAACGACATTTTCGGGAGCGTGGCGTCGATGTTCAGGCGGAGGATTTCACGGTCGTCGGCATTGGCGATATGGCCGGTGATGTTTTCGGTAATGGCATGTTGCGTTCCGAGCATATTCGTTTGCTCGCCGCTTTTAATCACAAACATATTTTTGTGGATCCCAACCCCGATGCGGCCCGCTCCTTTGCCGAGCGGCAGCGGCTTTTCAAACTGCCGCGCAGCAATTGGACGGATTACAACGGGAAACTTATCAGCGAGGGCGGGGGTGTCTTCTCCCGCGATGCCAAAAGCATCGATATTTCAAAGCCCATGAAAGACGTATTTGCCATAGACGCGGATAAGCTGACGCCGAATGAGCTCATACATGCGCTGTTGATGGCGCCGGTGGATCTATTGTGGAATGGCGGTATCGGTACCTATATAAAGGCGGCGACAGAAAGTCATGCACAGGTTGGCGACAAGGCCAATGATGCCCTTCGTGTCAATGGCGGTGAGTTGCGCTGCCAGGTTTTGGGGGAGGGCGGTAATCTCGGCGCCACGCAATTGGGCCGGATCGAATACGCGCTGAATGGCGGTGCCTGCAACACGGATTTTATTGACAATTCGGCGGGTGTGGATTGTTCAGATCACGAAGTCAATATCAAGATTTTTCTCGACGAAATGGTTGCCAATGGTGATTTGACCATGAAGCAGCGCAACAAACTTCTGGTGGACATGACCGAGGAAGTCGCGGAGCTGGTCTTGCAGAATAATTACCGCCAGACACAGGCGATCAGCGTGGCTGAATTTCAGGCGGGCCAACGCAGTTACGAGTATCGTCGTTTCATCAATGAGTTGGAAAGCCGCGGTCGGCTGGACCGCGCCCTGGAATTTTTACCGGAAGATGAAGCGCTGGTGGAGCGCCAGTCGCTGGGTAAATTTCTGACTCGCCCGGAGCTGTCGGTACTGATTTCCTATAGCAAGGTGATGCTGAAAGAAGAGTTGATTGCGGCTCATGTGGGCAGGGATGTCTACCTTGCGCAGTTTGCCGCCACTGCATTTCCACAGAAGCTGCGCGACAAGTACGGTGAGCAATTGCATGAACATCGTCTGCTCAACGAGCTCGTCGCCACTCAGGTTGCCAATGATCTGATCAACAATCTCGGCATCACCGGCAGTCATCGCCTGCTCGAAACGACGGGCACATCCGTGGGTGAGATGGCCAAGGCTTATGTGACCTCTCGGGATGTCTTTCAATTTGAGCTCTTTAATGACTATATACGATCACTGGATACGCAGGTTTCGACGGAATTTCAAATCGAGCTTATAAGTTATATGGTCCGCCGGGTGCGGCGAGGCACGCGCTGGTTCTTACGCAACCGGCGCAGCGGTCTGGATCCCCGTGCCGAGGTGGAATACTTTGGGGACGGCATAGGGCGTGTCAATCAAAGTCTGGGTGATGTGCTCGGTGGCACCGCAAGGGAAACCTGGGAGGAGCGTTGCGATCTACTGCGTGGCCAGGGTGTGCCCGACCACTGGATCACGAAGCTGGCCATGCCGGATAATCTTTTTTCGGGGCTCGGAGTCGTGGAGGCGGCGCGCATTTCCAAGGCGAAGCCGGAGGAGGTCGCGCGCGTATTCTTCACCCTGATGGATCAGCTAAGCCTCAACTGGTTCGCGAGCCAGATAACCAACGTCAAGGTCGAAAGTTATTGGCAGGCCATGGCACGGGAAAGTTTGATAGATGATATGGAAGCCCAGGTGCGCAAACTCTCCGTTTTTATACTGCGCTTTAATCAAGGTACTGAACTGGACCAGACCATTGGCGCCTGGCTTGAAAGATTCCAGCCCCTGATCAGTCGCTGGAAGACCATGGTCAACGAAGTACAAGGCGCGCAGGGCACCGACTTCGCCATGTTCAGTGTTGCACTTCGTGAACTGATTGATCTCACTCAGGCGACGGAGCATTGTGAGAAGCTTTAAGCTGCAAGCTTCAAGCCGCAAGCTTAGGGAAAAGGGAAAAGGGAAAAGGGAAAAGATTCGTGCCTCCGCGAGTCTAGTGCATAAATAAATATCAAAGACTGGCACTGATCGCATCTACCGGACTATTCGAGGCCCCACATTCTTTTCCCTTTTCCCTTTTCCCTTTTTTTAGCTGCCGCTTGCCGCTTGTAGCCTGTAGCTCTAAAACCACTCCCAATTTGCCTGCAAACCGATGATATCAACCGCTGCGTCAAATTCACCGGCGACGCGATGACCGGTTTGGGCATTGATGTCGAGAATCTCGGCGTCGTCGACGAACAGGTGGGCATAACCGAAATCGATCGACACCACGTTAGAGAATTGATAGTTGAAGCCGGCGCTTAACCAGAGGCGATCCTGGTCCGGAATTCTCGGGCTGACGAGTTCGCGGCTGGTCTGGGGTGCTTCATCGACGGCCACGCCGGCGCGCCAGGTCCAGGGGCCGCCATCGTTGTAGCTGGTGCCGAGCGCGTAGCGCAAGGTGTCGTCGTACTTAAGCTCCAGAGTATCGACGGTGGTGTCCTGGTCGGTGTTGATAATGGCGATCGAGTCGATGCTGCTCCACCCGGTCCAGGCAATGTCCCCATGCAACCACCAGCGGTCCGTGATGGCTTGGGACACGCTGAGGGTGAGTGTATCCGGCAGATCAACGTCGGCTTTGATATTCCCCACGCGAGCATTGAGGCTGAGACTGCAAAGGTCTCCCGTGCTTGGAGCGGGCGGCGCCCCCGTGGGGAACCCGGCTCCGGGACTGCAGACCTCATCAAAAAAGAAAGTGGCATTGCCCTCCAACGAAAAATCCCCACCCTGGCGCCAAAGCAGACCAACCCTGGTGGTATCGGTCGGCTGGAAAAACATACTGGCATCCACAACCACTGTATCGTCGTCACCTTCGATCAGCGCGCTGCTGTCCGTGGCGGGGTCGGGGTTGACACCCAGGGTTGAATCTATCTGGCTTTCCAGGGTGACATCGGCCTGTTGATAATTCAGACCCAGTCCCACAAACAGCGGGTCGATCACCTTGAAGGAAAAGGTTGCGTTGAGGTTGATCACCTGCAATTCGCTGTCCGTGGCCAGGTACCGGCCTGTCCAGTTTTCGTCGTAGCTGCTCTCCAGGCCGAAGGGTGCATTGAGGCCGAGACCAAAGCTCCAGCGCTCGTTAATGGGCTGAACCATGTAGAGGTTTGGCACAAAGCCGGGCTTGTCGGTTTCGTCGGGAACTCCGCCGGTGTTGGACTCCTGCTGGGGATCCGCGAATTCAGATTGCACCAGAATAAGATTGCCGCCAATGGATACCACGGGCTCCTCGAATTGACCCATGCCCGCAGGATTGAAAAAAACCGTGCTGGCATCCTTCACGGTCGATCCGGTTCCGGCGAACGCCCGGCCCAAATGTGCCGGGCTCTGTTCCAGAATCTGGAAAGCCGAGGCGAACACCGTGCCGGGAGTGATAGCGACGGCGATCACTCCTGCCAAAAGGCAGGATATTTTTGGCGGATGTATTCTCATTTGGACCTCCATGTAAAAACCGACTTCAATGGATGGCGCAGGCGGCGTCATTCGCTCGATGAA
>CAZEWY010000008.1:0-37145 GCA_964515945.1 uncultured Cellvibrionaceae bacterium | reverse complement strand
TCCCTTTTCCCTTTTCCCTTTTCCCTTTTCCCTTTTCCCTTTTCCCTTTTCCCTTAAACCAACACCAAATTATCCCGGTGTACCAGTTCATCGTAGTCCTTGTAACCCAGCAGTTCCTCAATTCGCGAGCTGGGATGGCCGATAATCTTGCGGGCATCGTCGCTGCCGTAGTTGGTCAGGCCGTGAGCGATGTCGTTGCCGGCGAGGTCGCGGCAGACGATCATTTCGCCGCGGGTAAACTGACCGGAGATCTTTTTTACGCCGACAGGCAGCAGGCTTTTGCCCTGTTCGCGCAGCACGCGCACGGCGCCGTCGTCCAGGACCAGCACGCCGCGGGACTGCAATTGGCCGGCCAGCCAGCGCTTGCGCGCGGCTTGGGGCTGCTGTCCCGCGTAGAGCAATGTTCCCAACTCTTCACCATCCGCAACACGGGGGATGACGTTTTCTATACGACCGCCGACGATAACCGTGTTGGCGCCGGAACGGGCGGCCAGACGGGCGGCGCGCACTTTGCTGAGCATGCCACCACGTCCAAGTGAACCGCCGGAACCGGCCATGGCATCGAGACTGTCATCGCTCGCCGGCCGCTCCGACAGGATTTTTGCCCCCGAATTGTGGCGGGGATCCGCGTCGTACATGGCTTCCTGGTCCGTGAGAATCACCAGGCTGTCGGCAACAATCAGGTTGGCAACCAGTGCACCCAGGGTATCGTTGTCGCCAAAACGAATTTCGTCAGTGACCACTGTGTCGTTTTCATTAACAATGGGTATCACACCGAAATCTGTCAGTGTGCGCAGTGTCGAACGCGCATTCAGGTAGCGCTGGCGATTGGAAAGATCGTCGTGATCGAGCAGTATCTGCGCAGTCTTCAGATTAAACTTCTGAAAGGCGGCCTCGTAGGTTTGTATCAAACCCATCTGCCCCACGGCGGCGGCCGCCTGTTGTTCATGGATGGCCGTCGGACGCTCCGTCCAACCCAGCCGGTGCATACCCGCCGCCACAGCGCCGGAGGAGACCAATACCACTTCGTAGCCTCGCTTGGCAAGCCCGGCGATCTGTTCCACCCATACCGCAATAGCCGGACCATCCAGACCGCGACCGTCGTTGGTAAGAAGTGAACTGCCAATCTTGATAACCCAACGGCGGCTCTGTTTAATCAGTAATCTTCGGCTCATGATAGGGGCTTAGTAAGTGGTCCAGATACAGTGGTTCAGAGCCGCAAAGTGTATAGAAAAACCCGACTCTAAAGAACCTCTGATTAAGTAAGTCCAGCGGCGCCGTTTAGCATTGGGATTGGCTTTTCAAAAACGTCGTGAACCCATCCATGGGGACTCCCCCGCGAGGTCCCTCTCGCGAGGGTTTTGAAAAGCCAACCCCAATGCCAAACTCGTTATGGGGCGTCTGGATATTCCGTGGAAGCCGCCGTGAACGTCCGGTTATACATATTCAGGAAGTGCCCATTCTGATTCACGGGAAAAATCTTAAACCCTCAGCCGCCACATGGTTTCAGGGTGGGGAAGCCCTTTGGCAACCCTCACGAGAGGGACCTCGTGGGGGAGTCTCCAGGGATGGATTCACGACGTTTGCCAAAGGGCTTCCCCATCCTGGAACCTCTCTCTTACACCTCGAACCCGCTAAGCGCGATATTCAACTTCCACACCGTCGTCATCGTCATCACTTTCCTCGCTCTGCGCCTTACGCGCGGCGCGGTGTTGACTGCGCAGGGTTTCGATGCGCTCGCGGGCCTCGGTCTGCATCTGGCGCTGTGTCAGGATTTCCTGCTCCGCCAGATCCGGATCTTCCCGTTCGGCTTCCCAACACGCTTCCAGATAACGCAACAGGTTTTCGCAGAGCTCGTCGGTACCGAGTTTACTGATGGCAGAAACAACATAAACCGGCTCCTTCCAGTCGAGAGCTTCAATAGTTTCCTGCTTGCGCGTCTGAACCTCTTCATCGGTGAGCAGGTCGGCCTTGTTGAGCACCAGCCAGCGATTGCGCTTGGCCAGCGTGGGACTGAACTTCTGCAACTCTTCGGCAATGGCCCTGGCCGCCTGTGCGGGACTGGAACCATCCGGCGGACACAGGTCCACCAGATGCAGAAGTACCCGGCAGCGGGTAAGGTGTTTCAGAAAACGGATGCCAAGGCCCGCGCCCTCCGAGGCGCCCTCGATCAGACCGGGGATATCCGCGACCACAAAGCTGCGGTGTTTCTGCACGCTCACTACACCCAGACTGGGCACCAGGGTGGTAAAGGGATAGTCGGCCACTTTCGGCTGGGCGGCGGAAACCGCACGAATAAAAGTGGATTTACCGGCGTTGGGCAGGCCCAGCATGCCCACGTCCGCCAACACTTTCATTTCCAGTTTGAGCTGTCGGACATCACCCTCGCTACCAGGCGTGGTGCGTCGCGGAGCGCGGTTGACACTCGATTTGAATCGCGTATTGCCGAGGCCGTGAAAGCCACCCTGAGCAACCAGCAAACGCTGGCCGTGGCGAGTCAGATCGCCCACCTGCTCCTCGGTTTCCGTATCTATAACGGTTGTGCCCACCGGCACCATGAGCACCAGATCGTCACCCTTCCTGCCGGTACAGTTGGAGCCGCGACCGGGCTCGCCGTTCTGCGCCCGGTAACTGCGCTGGTAGCGGTAGTCAATCAGGGTGTTGAGGTTTTCGTCCGCCTCGAGATAGACACTGCCGCCGTCACCACCATCGCCGCCGTCGGGGCCGCCCTTGGCAATAAATTTTTCACGGCGGAAACTCAGACATCCCCGGCCGCCATTACCAGCCTGTACAGAGATGGGCGCCTCATCGACAAATTTCATAATCTATTCCTGCGCGCAACGCGCATCTGGTTAGCGGGCATGGCATACCCACTGACCATAAAAATTTGGGGAACCTGAAACAGGAAAAGCCCTGCCGTAACGACAGGGCTTTTCCGAAAGCTTCAAACTCACATTGCGTCAGTCGCTGCGACCGGCGCTCATGAACCTTGTCACACGGTTGCCTTTACTAGGCAGTGACAACACTCACGAATTTGCGGTTCTGGCGGCCTTTGATTTCAAACTTCACCTGGCCCTCGGCCTTGGCAAACAAAGTGTGATCGCGGCCAAGACCAACATTCGCACCTGCGTGAAACTGGGTGCCGCGTTGACGCACGATAATGCTGCCAGCGGGAACTGTCTGACCGCCAAAGCGCTTGACGCCCAGGCGTTTACTTTCGGAATCGCGCCCGTTACGGGTACTACCACCTGCTTTTTTATGAGCCATGACCTAAGTCCTCTTAACCGTTGATGCCAGTGATTTTAACTTCGGTGTACCACTGACGGTGACCCTGACGCTTCATGGAGTGCTTGCGGCGACGGAATTTGATGATGGTCACCTTATCCGCGCGACCGTGGCCAACGACTTCGGCTTTCACCAGAGCGCCTTGTACAACAGGAGCGCCGATCTTGATATCGTCACCGTTGGCGACCATAAGTACCTGGTCAAACTCAACAGTTTCGCCTGTTGCAACTTCAATTTTTTCCAGTTTGAGGGTTTCGCCCTCCACAACACGGTGTTGTTTGCCACCGGCAACAATAACTGCGTACATAGAATTCTGCTCCAAAACACGCGTTGGACGACACGAAGTAGCCAGTTGATGGCTTTCAGGATCAAGGTCACCATTGACTTGAGCCGCAGAACTTGCGCCGTTTATAGCCACCGACCCTGCTGCTAAAGCACGGTCAGTTCAAGGGGCGCGAATAATAGCGGATACCGGATCCGAAAACAAGCGGGAACCCCCCTGAAAGCATCAGACTGAAACAAACAAGGCCGCGCCCCCTCTAACAATCAGATAACCGAAAGATGATGGATACCCGCACATGGCCCAGATCCAGGCGCAAAAAGTCGATATCACCACACTGAAACTCGACGCCATCGTCAATGCCGCCAATAACTCTCTGCTGGGCGGCGGCGGTGTTGACGGCGCCATTCACCGCGCCGCCGGCCCCGAAATGCTGGACGAATGCCGGACGCTGAACGGCTGCCAGACCGGGGAAGCCAAGCTGACCCACGGCTATCAGCTGCCAGCACGCTATGTCATACACACCGTCGGCCCCGTATGGCACGGTGGTCAGCAGAACGAGCCGGCGCTGCTGGCCAATTGTTACCGCAACTGTCTGCACCTGGCGCGCCTCCATCATCTGCGCAGGCTCGCTTTTCCAGCCATCAGCTGCGGGGCCTATGGCTTTCCCGCGGAGCTGGCCTGCAAGATTGCCGTCGAGGAAGTGTGCCATGCCCTGGAAGCCAGTGATGATTTCGACCGGGTTATTTTCGCCTGTTCCAGCGATGCCATGGTGGCCATTTATGAGGATGCATTAGTGCCCCACCGACTGTAGCCGCACCATTGCCCATGGATGAAATTCAATGACACCCACTTGCTGGCTGCCAACCATCGCTAATAATGCCCGGGGGCAAGCCCGTAGCGTGGGAATCGAACTCGAGTTTTCCGAAATCAATCACGCGGAAGCCACCACAGCCGTTTCCCATTGGGCCGGGCAGCCGCCCCGCTATCAGTCCCTGGTGGAGGCAAGCGTCAGTCACGCGACCCTGGGCGACTTTCAGATAGAGGTCGATTGGCGTTACCTCAAGGAGCGAGCCCAGGCCCAGAGGATTACCGAGGGCTCTGACAACTGGGTGAAATTCCTGCGAGAAGCGGCGCGACTGCTGGTGCCCATCGAAATCATCACCCCACCCATTGCCGCCGACCGACTGCCCGAACTGGAGTTCCTGATTGACGCCGTGCGGTCCGCCGGCGCCCAGGGCACCAGCGATTCACCCATCGCCGCCTATGGTTTGCACATCAATGTCGAGGTGCCCCGGCTCTCGGCGCCGGCGGTAGTGCCCTATATCCAGGCCTTTGCACTTCTGCAATGGTGGCTGGTAAGCAG
The DNA here is from genome assembly GCA_964515945.1 of uncultured Cellvibrionaceae bacterium. GTDB lineage: Bacteria > Pseudomonadota > Gammaproteobacteria > Pseudomonadales > Cellvibrionaceae > CAYQQJ01. The sequence goes on along the minus strand of CAZEWY010000008.1, from coordinate 32,214 downwards.
GCATCGCGTGGATTTGACCCGGCGCCTGACGACCTATGTGGATCTCTACCCCGATGCCTACGTCAACCTGGTATTGGGTTACCGCCAGACGCCGTCCATGGACCATTTGCTGGAGGACTACTTTGCCTATAACCCGACCCGCAACCGCGCGCTTGATCTATGGCCGCTGTTTGCCGCCTACGCCCCCGACAAAGTGGACGCGCTCATGCATGAGCCGCTCATTAAAGCGCGCCCGGCATTTCATTACCGGCTGCCCAACTGCGAGATCGACCGGCCGGACTGGCGCCTCTGGAGCGAATGGGAACCCTGGTTAACACTCGAAAAACTGGCAGCCGACCCGGAAAACCTCGGGCAGCTGACCGACCGATTCTTCTTCGCCCAACGCCCCTGGCTTGGCATCAACAAACGTCAATGGATAAAAACGATTGAGCAATGGCTATCTTCTCCCGACGCCCTGTCATAGGCGTCACTGGCGCTCAAGGTCGCTTCTCGCCGTCCTGGTGGTGTACGCGGCTGGCTCTTTTCCTGACCGGGGGCAGAGCCCTGCGCATCAGTGTGCGCGAACCCGGAATACCCGAGAAGCTGGATGGCATTATCATCGGCGGCGGGGATGACATAGACCCGGCCCTGTATGGCGGCGAGGGGCCAGCGCAGAACGCCGCCCGCGACGAACTGGAAGTGCACTACATCCGCTTCGCCCTGGAAAAGCACATTCCCCTGCTCGGCATCTGCCGGGGCGCGCAGTTGCTGAATGCCGTGCTCGGGGGCAGCCTCTATCCGGACATCACCAAACTGCGCCGCCACACGTCAAACCGGCGCAGCATCCACCCGTCCAAAACCGTGCGCCTGAAAGCCGATTCGCAAATCGCCCGCATATTGCACTGCCGGAAACTCAAGGTAAACAGCCTGCATTCACAGGCCATTCTGCGCCCTGCGAAGCGCCTCTGCGTTGTCGGCAAGGACAGCGACGGCTTTGTCCAAGCCGTGGAAACCCAGCCACCGGGGGCTCTGCTGGGCGTACAATGGCACCCCGAATATTTGTTTTACCTGCCCCGCCAACTGGCCCTGTTCCGCTGGCTGGTGAAAGCGAGTCGCGATGCTTGAACATGGTTTTCTTTTTATCAGCGCCTTTCTGGCCGCCACCATCTTGCCCTTTTATTCCGAGGTGGTGCTTTTCGCCTACCTGCAACAGGGCCTGAATCCGGTCACTCTGGTCATTGCCGCTGCCGTCGGCAACACCCTCGGTAGTGCCGTCAACTGGGCGCTGGGCCTCTATATCCAGCGGTTCAAGGACAGGCGCTGGTTCTATTTCTCGGAAAAACAGATGCTGCGCGCCCAGGACCGGTTTCAGCACTATGGCACCTGGACGCTGCTGCTGGCGTGGCTGCCGATTGGCGGCGATGCCCTGACCCTGATCGCCGGCGTTATGCGCGTGCGCTTCAGCATTTTCCTGCTGCTGGTGGGTATCGGCAAGACGGGGCGCTATGTCGCCATAGTCGCTTTGAATGGCTGGTTCGGCTAATGCTTATTGTCGCACCGTCTATTATTCAGTAGACTCTGGCAGCTCGATCACCGATCAGACGGAACCACGGGAAAACATCCAATGTCGCTCCGGCTAGAATTTTACCAATCCTTTGTATGCGTCACGCGTCAAAAGCGCCGACCTTTCTTCACTGATCCTCCCCAGAATCTCCTCTGAATTAAATACGTAACGGGCTGCTGCGCCCGCGCAAACGTTTTGATTGTTAGACAGTCATTGCTAAATCAGAGTTTGGGAATAATCCTTACATGGCGCTCTTGTTCATTATCATTCTGCCCATTATGGGGGCGGTGTTGCCGCTTTTGGCCGAACGTTGGGGCCGCACCGCTTGCGCCTATGCAGCGGCGCTGGGTCCACTGCTGGCGCTGATCCTGCTGCTCAATGCCCTGCCCGCCGTATTTTCCGGCGAAATACTGCGCTATCACCAGGAGTGGTTGCCGCTCCTGGGGCTCGATCTGAGTCTGCGCCTCGATGGGCTGAGCCTGATGTTTGCGCTGCTGATCACCGGCATTGGGCTGCTGGTGATTCTCTACGCCCGTTACTATCTGTCCCCTCAGGATTCCCTCGGCAAACTTTACGCGCTGCTGCAGCTTTTCATGATGGCCATGCTCGGCATTGTGATGTCGGACAACATTCTGCTGCTGGTGGTCTTCTGGGAATTGACCAGCCTCAGTTCCTTCCTGCTTATCGGTTACTGGTCGCAAAACAGCGACGCCCGTAAAGGTGCGCGCATGGCGCTGACCATTACCGGCGCGGGTGGTCTGGCGCTGCTCGCCGGCGCGCTGCTGCTGGGGGATATTGTCGACAGCTTCAATCTGGGTGACATCCTTGCCGCCGGTGATCTGATCAGGGCTCACAGTCTCTATCCGGTGGTGCTGGTGCTGGTTCTGCTCGGCGCCTTCACCAAGTCGGCCCAATACCCGTTTCAGTTCTGGCTGCCTCATGCCATGTCGGCACCCACCCCCGTATCCGCCTACCTGCACTCGGCAACCATGGTCAAGGCGGGCATTTTTCTGCTGGCCCGCATGCATCCAGCTCTGGCCGGTACCGACCTGTGGTTCTACCTGGTTACCGTGACCGGGCTTGTCACTTTTGTGCGGGCCGCCTATATCGCCATGTTCAAACACGACCTGAAAGGGCTGCTGGCCTACTCCACCATCAGCCATCTGGGCCTGATTGTGTTCCTGCTGGGCGTGGACACCGAACTGGCAACCGTGGCGGCGGTGTTCCATGTCATCAACCATGCTACTTTCAAGGCCTCCCTGTTTATGGCCGCCGGCATCATCGACCACGAAACCGGCACCCGCGACATGCGCAATCTCAACGGTTTGTGGAAATACATGCCGCACACGGCACTGCTGGCCATGGTGGCGGCCGCCGCCATGGCGGGTGTGCCCCTGATGAACGGCTTCCTGAGCAAGGAAATGTTCTTTTCGGAAACCCTGCACCTGCAGGACCTGGGCGCTTTCGGCTGGGCGTTTCCCCTGCTTGCGACTCTGGGCGGTGTCTTCGCCGTGGCCTATTCCTACCGATTCATCAATGAAGTCTTCTTTCACGGCCAGCCCAAGAACCCGCCGAAATTCCCGCCCCCTAGCCCATCAAGATATAGTCCACCGAGATACATGATTGTCCCGGTGGAAATACTGGTGGCCCTGTGTCTGCTGGTTGGCATAGTACCCAATGTGACAGTGGCGCCATTCCTTAAGGCAGCATCCACGGCGGTACTGGGGCATGCGATGCCTGATTACCACATAGCGCTCTGGCACGGGTTCAACCTGCCACTGGTCATGAGTGCCGTGGCACTGATCGGTGGCCTGCTGCTCTACCGCCAGCGCAAGGGATTGTTTGCCTTTTACGAGAGCCGCTACAGGCGCGATGAGAAGATGGTTTTTGAATCCCGCGTTCAGGCCAGCGTGCGGCTGGCACAGACGGTGACCGACACTTTGGAAAATGGCTCGCTGCAACGCTACATCGCTCTCTTTTTTGGTGCGGCTGTCCTGCTGGGGGCTGTGGGCCTCGCACCATTGGCGCAGTTGACGGGCCCGCTGTCGATGACACCGCTTGACCCGGTCACCCTGCTCATGGGCGCCATTTTGATCATCGGCTCCTTCGGCACTGTTCTGATTCAGCACAACCGTTTTGCGGCACTGCTGATGCTGAGCGTGGTGGGGCTGGTGGCCTCCCTGCTGTTCGTGCGTTTTTCAGCGCCGGACCTGGCGCTGACGCAGCTTTCGGTGGAAATGGTGACCATAGTGCTGCTGATGCTGGCGCTCTACTTTCTGCCTCAAATCACGCCCAATGAATCCAGTTTCCGGCGGGTCGCGCGGGATATAGCACTGGCGGGCGCAGCCGGTATCGGCATCGGCCTGCTGACCTGGGCGGTTCTGACCCGGCCCTACAGCACCATTGCCGACTATTTTCTCACTAACAGCGTCAGCGGCGGTGGCGGCAGCAATGTGGTGAATGTGATTCTGGTGGATTTCCGCGGGTTCGATACCCTGGGAGAAATCACCGTGCTCGCCATCGCGGCCGTGGGTATCTACAGCCTGCTGCACAAACTGAGACTGCCTCTGCCGAGTGCCGATGGCACCGGTCGAGTCTGGGCAAGAGACCCCTACCCCCCGATCCTCGCGGTCATGGCGCGAATTCTGTTGCCTCTGGCCCTGCTGGTGTCCATCTACATTTTCCTGCGCGGCCACAACCATCCTGGCGGCGGCTTTATCGCCGGCCTGGTCACCAGCGTTGCCTTGATCCTGCAGTATGTCTGCAGCGGCACCGATTGGGTGCAGGAGCGCCTGCCCTGGAACTACAGCCGCGTGGCTGCCATAGGTGTACTTATTGCCGCCCTGACGGGCCTCGGGAGCTGGTTCTTCGGCTATCCCTTCCTGACATCCACCTTTACTCATCTGCACTGGCCGCTGGTGGGCGATATAGAGCTGGCTTCCGCCCTGGCCTTCGATACCGGCGTCTATGTCACGGTTGTAGGGGCAACTCTGCTGATTCTGGCGAGCCTGGGCAAGCTGGCGCAAACCACCTACGCCGAAGACCTATTCATCGAACCCTCCACCCTCAAGAAAGGGGGCACCGAATAATGGAAGCGCTGATTGCCGTAATCGTTGCCGTCATGACAAGCTGTGGTGTTTATATGATGCTGCGGGCCCGCACCTTTTCCGTGATCGTGGGGCTGACACTGCTGAGCTATGCGGTCAATTTGTTCATCTTTGTGATGGGCCGTTTGCATACCGGCGCCGCGCCCATTATCGGTACCGCCGAGCGCTACACGGACCCTCTGCCCCAGGCGCTGGTGTTGACCGCCATTGTCATCAGTTTTGCCATGACTGCCTTTGTACTGGTGCTGGCGCTTCGCGCACGGGCCGAACTCGGCAATGACCATGTGGATGGGCGTCCGCGCAACGGAGAAAGTGAACGGGGGACGCAAGACTCGTGAACCATCTGATAATAATGCCGGTATTGCTGCCGCTGTTGACGGCCCTGACGCTGCTGCTGGCCAATGGCCGTCGTTCAAGGTTACTGCGGTACCTGAGCCTGCTGAGCGCCGGCCTGCTGGTGCTGATCGATCTGAAACTCCTGCAAACGTCCAGCAGCGGCAGTATTCTGGTCTACGCCCTCGGCAACTGGGCGCCCCCTTACGGCATAGTGCTGGTGCTGGACCGGCTCAGCGCGCTTATGCTGCTACTCACAGCGGTACTGGCCTTTTGCAGCCTCTGCTACGCAGGTCGGGTCAGGACGGCCGACGACAAGAGCCAGCCGGTCGACAGCCTGATGCACTTTCTGCTGATGGGCCTCAATGGGGCCTTTCTCACTGGTGATCTGTTCAATCTTTTCGTCTTTTTCGAAATACTGCTGCTTGCCTCCTACGCCCTGCTTCTGCACGGCGGCGGCCCCGACCGCACCCGGGCGGGCTTGCACTATGTCATTCTCAACCTGGCCGGCTCCGCCCTTTTCCTGATAGCCGTGTCCATGCTCTACGGCCTGACCGGCACCTTGAATATGGCGGATATGGCGGCCGTGGTCGCCAATCTGGACTCTGCCGATAGCCCGCTGGTGGCGACGGCGGCCTTGCTGCTGTTGTTGGTATTCGGTCTCAAGGCGGCTCTGGTGCCCATCTACTTCTGGCTGCCCCGAGCCTATGCCTCCGCCAGCGCACCCGTGGCTGCGATCTTTGCGGTTATGACCAAGATGGGCGTCTATGCCATTATCCGCGTCTATATGCTGATCTTTGGCGATAGTGCCGGCGGCATCGCCCATCTGGCACTGCCCTGGCTCTGGCCACTGGCCCTGATTACGCTGGTGTTGGGCTTCGTGGGCGTATTGGCGGCGCGGGACCTGCGCACCCAGATCGCTTATCTGCTGATAGTGTCGGTGGGTACGCTTGTGGCCGGCGTGGCGCTGAACAGTGAAGCGGCTTTGAGTGCGACCCTCTACTACCTGATCCACTCCACGCTCGTCTGCGGCGCGCTCTTTCTGCTGGCCGACCTTATCGGGCAACAGCGCGGCATTCTCGGGGATCGAATCGCGGGAGGTCCGGCCGTGGGTCAGCCGGTGCTCCTGGGGGGTCTGTTTTTTGTGGCGGCGCTAAGCGTGGTGGGCCTGCCGCCACTGAGCGGTTTTGTCGGCAAGGTCCTGCTGTTGCGGGCGGCCGGCAGTGGCAGTGACGCCCTGTGGTTGTGGCCGGCGGTACTCATGGGCAGCCTGGCGGCCATGACCGCGCTCAGCCGCAGCGGCAGCACCATTTTCTGGCGTTCCCGGGAATCATCTCCGGCCGGGCCGGTTCGCAGCAATCCGCTGGCCGTGACAATGGTTGCGGCACTGCTGGCGACAGGCCCGGCACTGGTCATCTGGGGCAATGCCGTGATCCAATTTACCGATGCGCTGGCCCATCAGATATTGACGCCGGATCTGTATATTGAGGCGGTTCTGAATCACTCGGCAGTGCCAAGCCCAGCAGCGGGAGACGAAGCATGACCAGCCGACGCCAATGGTTTCCCCACCCCGCCCTCAGCGTGTTCATGTGGCTTCTGTGGCTCCTGCTCGCTAACAGCGTCAGCGGCGGACACATCATTCTCGGCGGCCTGCTGGCCTGGGCCATTCCCTATCTCACCCAAGCCTTCTGGCCCGGCTCCATGGTAATACGCAAGCCGGGAGTGGCGCTGAAGTTTGTCCTGCTCGTCACTGTCGATGTCATAGTGGCTAATTTTCAGGTCGCCCGCCTCATTCTGGGCCCCAAAAAAAATCTGCGCCCGGCCTTTATGGTGATTCCCCTGGATATCGAACACGATTTCACCATCACCATACTGGCCAATACCATCTCCCTCACACCAGGGACTGTGTCCGCCGATCTCGATATCGATAGGCGGCAACTATTGGTTCACGCGCTGGATGTCGATGACATAGAAGCGGCCGTGGCGCAAATCAAGCAGCGCTACGAAGCGCCGCTGAAGGAGATATTCGAATGATCGACTTTGCCATTCCCGTCGCCATGTTCATGATGTCCGTGGCCATCGCCCTGAACCTGTGGCGTTTGGCGGTAGGCCCTTCGATCCCGGACCGCATACTGGCGCTGGATACCATGTACATCAACGCCATAGCGCTGCTGGTGCTGTTTGGCATCTTTCAGAAAACGGCTCTTTATTTTGAAGCGGCCCTGCTGATTGCAGTGATGGGCTTTGTGGGGACTGTCGCTCTGTCCAAATACCTGTTGCGCGGCGATATCATTGAATAAAGCGGAGGAGTGATGACCAACCTTATCGAGCTCAGCGTTTCCCTGTTTGCCCTGGTCGGCGCCGGCTTTGCCCTTGTCGGTTCCATCGGCCTGGCGCGGCTGCCCGACTTCTACACGCGCCTGCACGGGCCAACCAAAGCAACAACTCTGGGGGTTGGCGGCATCATCTTCGGCTCCATGATCTGGTTCAGCACCCGAAACCAGGGCTTGAGCCTGCACGAACTGCTGATCGCCATATTCCTGGTTATTGCGGCGCCGGTCAGCGCGCATATCGTCGCCAAGGCCGCGCTGCACCTGAAGCTGCCCTTTATGGAATCCACCCGGGGCGCCGATAAACCGGGGAAACACAGCTCCTGAGGCGACCCAAACTCGACCTCAATCCCGGCTGTGCGACTTGACAGCGGGAGAGGCGCCGCCTAGCATCCCCCCTCGCCATTTTTCGCATTCGGTCAAACTGTGTCCATGCTGCCATTTCATCAAGCTGTTGCCTCTGATTTTGAAGCTGTCAATCAGTTGATTATCCGCCAGCTTCACTCAGACGTAGGCCTGGTGGAAAATATTGGCCACTATATCGTCGATGCCGGCGGCAAACGCCTGCGCCCTCTGCTGGTGCTGTTGACCAGCAATTGTTTTGGCTATCAGGGGCAGCAACACCTCGATCTCGCCGCCATTATCGAATTCATCCACACAGCGACCCTGCTTCACGACGACGTCGTCGACCTGTCGGACCTGCGCCGCGGCCGACCGACCGCCAATGCCCAATGGGGCAACGCGCCCAGTGTTCTGGTGGGGGATTTCCTCTACTCCCGCGCCTTTCAGATGATGGTGGAGATCGGCAATACCGACATCATGGCCATTCTCGCCAACACCACCAATATAGTGGCGGAAGGCGAAGTCCAGCAGTTGGTGAATGCCAGGGATCCCGCGGTAACCGAAGCCAATTATTTAACCGTGGTGCACAAGAAAACCGCCGCGCTCTTTGAATCCGCCTGTGAAACCGCCGCCGTGCTCGCCGCCGTTGACGATGCCCAGCGGCGCGCCGTAACGGCCTTTGGCTATCACTTGGGCGTGGCCTTCCAACTGGTGGATGATGTACTGGACTACGAAGGCGACAGCGAAGCCCTGGGCAAGAACATTGGTGACGATCTGGCCGAGGGCAAACCTACTCTGCCACTGATCCACGCCATGAAACATGGCGCCGCCGAAGATGCCGCACTGGTGGAACAGGCCATCCGCGACGGCGGTCTCGACAAAATGGAAGAAATCATCGCCATAGTAAAACGCTGCGGCGCCCTCGATTACACCAGCGCGCTGGCGGTGGAGCATGCACAGAAAGCCAAGGCCCTGTTGCAGCAGTTGCCGGACAACAGCTATCGCACAGCCATGGCCGAATTGGCGGATTTTGCGGTAAAGCGGGTCTATTAACCCGTCAGTCAAATAGATCGTCCTGATCTATTTGACTGTCACCCGCAAAACACCGGCGAAGATATGCGAATCTTCTTGTGTTTTGCGGGTTCGCGTTGGCTTACGCCAACGGCGGCACCTCCTTGTGCCGCACTATTAACAGTTACCGCCGCCAAGAGCCCATGAATTTTCACAAACGACGCAAGAGAGAATCCCATGCCCGTTAAAACCCTTTCCGATCTGTACAGCAACTGGTCCGACCTGGAATCCCATCGCGACACCTGGCAGTCAAAAACCCTGGCCCGGGAATTCGCCCAGGACAGCAATCGCGCCGCCCGCTATACCGTCTCCGCCGCTGGCCTGGAACTCGATTACTCAAAAAACCATATCGACGACGAGGTGCTGAAATCCCTTCTGGACGTGGCCCGACAGGCGGACCTGAAAAATGCCATCAAGGCACTGCTGCGCGGCGATCACGTCAACAACACCGAAGATCGCCCCGCCCTGCACACGGCCCTGCGCCACACTGGCACGCCTCAGACCAACGAGCACAAGCAGGTTGCGGAAACACTGGCGCGGATGGAAAAACTGATTCAGTCCGTACACAGCGGTGACTGGAAAGGTTTTCGCGGCGACAAGATCACCGATGTGGTCAACATCGGTATCGGCGGTTCGGATCTGGGGCCGCGCATGGTCACCAAGGCGTTGACGCCTTTCCATACGGGCCACGTCAAGGTTCACTTTGTAGCCAACATCGACGGCGCCGAATTGCACGACCTGCTCCAGACACTCAACCCGGCAGGTACGCTGTTTCTGGTGGCCTCCAAGTCTTTCTCCACGCTGGAGACGCTGGAAAACTCCCTGTCGGCGCGCCAGTGGATGCTGGATTCCGGCTGCGCCCAGGAAGAGCTAGCCAAGCACTTCGTGGCTATTTCCTCCAAGGTGGAAAATGCAGTGGAATTCGGCATCGCCGCGGAAAATGTCTATCCGATCTGGGACTGGGTGGGCGGACGCTATTCTCTCTGGTCCGCCATCGGCATGCCCATCGCCTTCGCCGTCGGCATGGACAATTTCAACGCCTTGCGCGCCGGCGCCGAGGCAATGGATCAACATTTCGCCGAAGCACCCCTGGAGAAAAACCTGCCGGTGCTCATGGGCCTGTTGATCTTCTGGTACAGCGAGCTCATGGGCTCACAGACCCAGGCGATCCTGCCCTACGCCCACCACCTGCAATTCCTGCCCGCCTATCTGCAGCAGCTTGAAATGGAGAGTAACGGCAAGAGCGTGACCCGCGACGGTGACAAAATCGATTACCAGACGGGATCCATCGTGTGGGGCACCGAGGGCACCAATGGCCAGCACTCCTTCCATCAGTTGCTGCACCAGGGCACGACGCTGATTCCCATAGACTTTATCGCCGTGCTCAAGGCGCACCACCCCCTGACTCACCAGCACAAATTCCTGTTTGCCAATTGCGTGGCCCAGAGCCAGGCTCTGCTCACCGGACGCGACCAGGCCACGGCGGAAGCCGAGCTGCGCGCCCAGGGCATGAGCGACAAGGACGGCGACATAGCCACCCTCGCCGCCCACAAAGTCCACCCCGGCAATCGCCCGAGCAATACCATTATCATGGATGAACTGACTCCCGAAACGCTGGGAGCCTTGATTGCCGCCTATGAGCACAAGGTCTACACCCTGGGCGTGCTGTTCAATATCAACTCCTATGATCAATGGGGCGTGGAACTGGGCAAACTCCTGGGCGTGCACGTGGCCGACGCCATCGATACCACCGATGTGCCTGGCGACTGGGATTCTTCTACCCAGGCGCTGGTGAAGCGGTTTACTTCTATTAATTCGGGGATTTAGGCACTTCGTAAGGGAGAACGGCCAAGGAGGGCAAGCATTTCTGAAAACGCATAAATCCATCCCTGGAGCTCCCGGGATCTGGCTTACGATACCTGACCAAGAACAAAAACATGAGTCCGAAGATTACTTACCGTAACCGTCAATAAAACCAATCAGCTCATCGGTTTTACTGCGCATCAAACCCGCATCGCCACGCGCTTCCACGTTGACTCGCAACAAGGGTTCGGTGCTGGACATGCGCACACTGAAACGCCAGTTGGCGAATTCCATGGACAGGCCATCGGTCTTGTCGATTGCCACCTTATCCGCGCTGTAATGCTGCTCGACAGCTTTGATCAGCTCGGCGGGATCTACCTCTACCGTGCGATTGATTTCGCCGCTGCAGGGATAAGCCTGCTTGCGCACTTCTATCAGCTCGGACAATTTGGCGCCGCGCTTGCTCATCAGTTCGGTCACCAGTAGCCAGGGGATATTGCCGTTGTCGCAGTAGGCAAAATCCTTGAAGTAATGGTGCGCACTCATTTCGCCGCCATAAACCGCATCTTCCTTGCGCATGCGCTCCTTGATGAAGGCGTGGCCGGTTTTGCTCTGTACGGCCGTGCCGCCGAATTTCTCGGCAACGTCGATGGTGTTCCAGGTAAGGCGAGGATCGTGCACCACCTTCGCGCCCGGGTATTTGGTCAGGAAGGCTTCCGCGAGCAGGCCGACCAGGTAGTAGCCGTCGACAAAGGAGCCAGTTTCATCAAAGAAGAAACAGCGGTCGAAGTCGCCGTCCCAGGCAATGCCGAGATCAGCGCCGTGCTCCATAACGGCATTGGCCGTTGAACTTTGATTTTCCGGCAGCAGCGGATTGGGGATGCCGTTGGGGAAGGAGCCATCGGGATTGTGGTGCACCTTGATGAATTCGAATGGCAGGTGCGGCTCCAGGCCGTCAACCACTGCGCCCGCGCCACCGTTACCCGCGTTGACCACTACCTTCAGTGGTTTGAGCGCGTTGGTATCTATATAGCTCAGGAGGTGCTTGATGTAGGTTGGCCGCATGTCACGGTGTTCAACGCTGCCCTTCCGAGCAACCTCGCCAAAATCACCGGCTTCCGCCAAAGCCCGGACCTCGTCGAGCCCGGTATCGCCCGAGATGGGTCGCGAGCCTTCGCGCACCAGCTTCATGCCGTTGTAGTCCATGGGGTTGTGGCTGGCCGTAACGCAAATGCCGCCATCGACGCCCAGTTCAAATGTCGAGAAATAAACTTCTTCGGTACCGCATTGCCCGATGTGGATGACGTCGGCTCCCCCGTCCGTCAGGCCTTCGGTCAGTGCGTTGGTCAGGCTTTCGCTGGTAAGGCGTATGTCGTGCCCCACCACCACCCGCTTGGCGCCAAGGAAATTAACGAAGGCGCGGCCGATCCGGTAGGCGACATCGTCATTCAGTTGGTCGGGCACGCGGCCGCGAATGTCGTAGGCTTTAAAGCAGGTAATATCGATCTTCATATAAGTGTCAGTTCCTCGTTAAAATCATCTTTGGTTAGGAATTGTTATTGGAATTCGGGTCAGGCTTCGGCATAGAGGTTTTCGTAGACGAAGTTGGTGGCGTCAACGAAGCCCGCAACGCTGCCGCAGTCGAATCGGCGCCCCTTGAATTTGTAACCCATGACGCAGCCGTTGCGGGCCTGGGTCATCAGGGCATCGGTCAGTTGAACCTCGCCATTTTTTCCCGGCGGTGTATCTCTGAGGATGTCGAAAATATCGGGGGTCAGAATATAGCGGCCAATCACCGCCAAATTACTGGGCGCATCCTTGGCTTCGGGCTTCTCCACCATATTGCTGATCTGGATAATCCCGTCTTTCAGGGGTGTGCCGTCGATGACGCCGAAATTATGGATAAGATCGTCGGGGACTTCCTGAATGGCAATAATACTGCAGCGAAATTGGTTATAGAGAGTCACCATCTGAGCGAGGACGCCGTCGCCATCCTGGTTGATGCAGAGGTCATCGGAGAGCACCACGCCAAAGGACTCGTCCCCAATCAACCGGTGACCGTTGAGTATGGCGTCACCCAGGCCACACATCTCGCGCTGTCGCGTAAAGGAAAAGGAACCCTGGGCCATGACCTTGCGTATGGTTTCGAGATAGCGCTCTTTGCTGGTCCCTGCAATCTGGTGCTCCAGTTCGTAGCTCACGTCGAAGTGGTCGGCAATGGCGCGCTTGCCGCGCCCTGTCACAAACCCTATTTCCGTCAGGCCCGCCTCCAGTGATTCTTCAACACCGTATTGCACCAGTGGTTTATTGACCACCGGCAGCATTTCCTTGGGCATGGATTTGGTTGCCGGCAGGAAGCGCGTACCATAGCCTGCCACTGGAAAAAGGCACTTCTTAATCATGAAATCATCCTTATAAAGTTACTTATAGACATAAATGGAATATACCACAGGCGATCAAACTCCCAGGAGCACAGTCGAATGAACCAGACCAGCGCCATAGATTACCAGCATCATGTGTAAATTGTGCACCGAGCGGCCAGTTTGCACAGGCTTTCGGCTCTATAGCATCCGCCCAAAAGGTGGGCACTGTCCCTGTTATTACAGCATTTCTTCTGGACAGCGACGCTGTAGCCGTTAGAATGGCCTGCTTCGTTCGCCGGTAGCCGCGAATCTCCCAATAAAGCTTTCAATGTAGACAAGAGCAAACTATGCACCAATTTGAACAGAAAGCCTCGTATTCCTATGACGAACTCATTGCCTGCGGCAATGGCGAGATGTTTGGGTCGGGCAATGCCCAGTTGCCGGTCCCCAATATGTTGATGCTCGATCGCATCGCCCACATCAGCAGTTCCGGCGGCGAATTCGGCAAGGGTGAAATCATGGCCGAGCTCGACATATCCCCCGACCTCTGGTTTTTCGGCTGTCACTTCCCCGGAGATCCAGTGATGCCGGGATGTCTCGGCCTGGACGCCATGTGGCAACTGGTGGGTTTCTTTCTCGCCTGGAAAGGCAACCCCGGACGCGGTCGCGCCCTGGGTGCAGGTGAAGTCAAGTTTACAGGTCAAATCAAGCCCGATGCGAAAAAAGTGACCTATCATATCCACCTGAAGCGCGTTATTGAGCGCAAACTGGTCATGGGTATCGCCGATGGCCGTGTGGCCGTGGACGGCAAGGAGATCTACTTTGCCCACGACCTGCGCGTCGGTCTGTTTACGAACACTGAAACTTTCTAATTAGTGGCATTGGCTGGCACTGTCGCATGTCATAATTTGTACCTGAAGATTTTGCGATTAGCCTGTGGAACTGACATCGAGTCAGAGTGACAGATAACTTAATTCAGTGTGTCTTTTTTCGGTTGAAGCACCACCAGATCCGTTAGTTGAAAGAGGTTGTGTATGAAGCGTGTTGTGATTACAGGTATGGGTATCTCGTCCTGCCTGGGCAACGATGTAGCCACTGTGCTGGATGCCCTGAAGAATGGCAGATCCGGTATCCGATACAACGAGAGCTATGCGGAGCAAGGCTTTCGCAGTCAGGTATCCGGCTCCGTCGATATTGATCTGAGCGAGCATATCGACCGCAAGATCCTGCGATTCATGGGGGATGCCGCGGGTTTCGCCTTTTTGTCCATGCAACAGGCCATTGCCGACTCCGGCCTCACGGAAAAAGAAGTCTCCAATGAGCGCACAGGGTTGATTGTTGGCTCCGGTGGCGCATCCACCAAGAGCGTGGTCGAATCAGCGGACATCATTCGCGAGCGCGGCGTGAAACGCGCCGGCCCCTATCGCGTGACCCAGACCATGGCCAGCACCACCTCCGCCTGTCTGGCGACACCCTTCAAAATCAAGGGCGTGAACTACTCCATCTCCTCCGCCTGCGCCACCAGCGCTCATTGCGTGGGCAATGCCATGGAGTTGATCCAATTGGGCAAGCAGGACGTGGTTTTTGCCGGCGGCGGCGAAGAAGAGCACTGGACTCTCACCGGTCTGTTCGACGCCATGGGCGCCCTGTCCACCAAATACAATGACACGCCGGCCAAGGCTTCGCGCCCCTATGACGCGGATCGGGATGGTTTTGTCATCGCCGGCGGCGGCGGCTGTCTGGTGCTGGAATCCCTCGATCACGCCCTGGCGCGCGGCGCCAAAATCTACGGCGAGTTGGTCGGCTACGGTGCCACCTCCGATGGCTATGACATGGTCGCCCCCTCCGGTGAAGGTGCCGTGCGCTGTATGAAACAGGCCATGAGCATGGCTCCGGGCGCCATCGATTACATCAACTCCCACGGCACCAGCACGCCGGTCGGCGATCTGGCGGAGCTGAAAGCGGTGCGGGAGCTATTTGGCAATGAGGTTCCCGCCATCAGCTCCACCAAGTCCCTTACAGGCCACTCCCTCGGCGCCACCGGCGTTCAGGAAGCCATCTACTGCCTGCTGATGATGCAGCACAATTTCATTGCCGCCTCGGCCAATATCGAACGCCTCGATCCAGCCGCGGAGGATATGTCGATTGTGCTAAAAGAGCGTGAAGCCACCCTCAACCGCGTTATGTCCAACAGCTTCGGCTTTGGCGGCACCAATGCGACGCTTATCATGCAGCGCTATCAGGACTGATTGGAGCTGCAAGCTGCAAGCTGCAAGCTGCAAGCTGCAAGTATAGGATCGAGGAATAAGGGAAAAGGGCGCCTGTTTTGGTGCCCTTTTTTTGGTTTGTGATTTTTCGTTTGTAGAGTCTTATCGCTTGCAGCTTAAAGCTTCTTTAACCACTCCTTCACCAGTGGCTTCAGATCCTGTCGCCAGCTGCGTAACTGGATACCAAAATTGTTCATGCAGCGCGCGCCCTTGAGCAGGCCGCAGCCTTCCATCAACCGGCACGCCGGGTCGCGGTTGACGTCAATCTCCCCGATGGTATGCCCCTCCTTCTCCAGAAGCCGCGCGATACTGTCGGCAAACTCGGCTTCCGAGCAGGAATCGGCGGTATGGAGGTGCAATATGCCCCAGTTTTTGGCGCCGCAGAAAAGTTGCAGAACCATGGCGACAATCACTCGCTGGACATCGTCCAATGTCGTGGGGCAGCCGCGACAGCGCTCGGAAACCTGCAGCTTTTCGCCAGTTAGAAGCGCGGATGCCACACGGGTAAGGATATTGTCCCCGGCCGGGTCCATAATCCAGGGCAAGCGCAGAATCAGCGACATGTCCAGATCCTGAAAGGCGTTTTCCGCCGCCAGCAGATCCTGTCCGACCTGATCAACGGGCTCTGGCTGCTCGGATTCATCGACACCGCGCTCTTCACACCAGAGGCTGCCAAAGACACGGTAGGAGGAGATATGAAGGCAAAGAATCTGGCGTTCGCGACAGGCAGCCGCCAGGGCCAGGCTACAGGCAGCATCGGCGCCGTTATAGCCCAGAGTATTGATCAGTAGACCGGGATGGTGCTGGTCAAGGTAGTGGCTCACCGCCTGCACATTCTGCCAGTCAACTTCCCCCGCAGACGGACAAACGACGGTGAAGGAATTTTCTTCCAGCCCACGGCCGAGTGCCTTGCCCAAGGCAGACTCGGTCTCTGTCAGCAGCAGTTTAAACGCCAAAATTGCTCCTAATTTCGGCGTAGCTCGCTGCTCACATCACGCGATAAGCGTCGCCACACCAATGCATGTGGAAGTTGAAAATCATCTAGAACGGAATATCGTCGTCGAAGCTGTCCATATCCGGCGCGGGTGCCGGGTTGGTCGGTGCCGGACGATTCTGTTGTCCGCCCTGGAAGCCTCCTCCCTGCTGGCCCCCGCCCTGAGAACCCATCCCTTGAGAGCCCATACCCTGAGAACCCATCCCCTGAGAACCATAGTCGCCACCACTCGGCGCGCCGTAGCCACCGCCGCCCTGACCGGCGTCGGAACGGGAATCCAGCATCTGCATTTCACTGGCAACGATTTCAGTGGTGTAGCGATCCTGTCCGCCCTGATCCTGCCACTTGCGCGTCTGCAGGCGGCCTTCAACGTAGACCTTGCTGCCCTTGCGCAGGTATTCCCCGGCGATTTCAGCCAGGCGGTTGAAAAATACCACGCGGTGCCATTCGGTGCGCTCCTGCTGCTGCCCGGTCTGCTTGTCTTTCCAGGTATCGGAGGTGGCGATACTCAGATTGGTAATGGCACTACCCGATGCCGTGTAGCGGGTTTCGGGATCCTGTCCACAATTACCCACCAAAATAACCTTGTTCACGCCTCTGGCCACAATAATTTCCTCCAACTGTCCTGATGTTTGTTATAAAAACGCTATTAATTCTAACGGTTTTTAGCCATTTCTGTCCGTATTTTAATACGCCAGCAGCCTAAGGCCCTGTGACAAGCCTCGAGATCCCTCACTTATCCCGCATCGCCGGTCGCTGAGGCCAAAAGCAACTGCAATTGCTTGTGGTCAAATTCCCGCTCATCCACCTTCAGACACAAAAACCCGTCAGCTGCAGTCCAGTGCGCCTGTTCCACGCCGGGCAGAGCCAGCGCCGAAACTGCCAGGGCGCCGCTGCCGGCGGCAACCCGCAGCCTCATGCTGGACAGGTGCCGCGGCGGCCGCATGAAAAAGCCCACCAGCCACCAGATAGAGGCTATAACACCGCAGACAAGAAAAACGCTAGCCAGCCCCCAGTACTGCAATGCCAGACCACCCGCGGACCCGCCCGCAAAAGCTCCGAGAAACTGGCTGGTCGAGTAGATGCCCATGGCCGTGCCCTTGCTTTCCGCCGGCGCAAGCTTGCTGATGAGTGATGGCAGAGTGGCTTCCAGCAAATTGAAGGCAATAAAAAAGGCAAACAGGAGCGCGAGACCAGCCACGATTTGACCGTGCCACAACGCCAGGCCCAATTCCGCCAATCCCAGAACAGCGATGGCACCCAGGAAGACCGGTTTCACCTGGCGCTTGCGCTCCGCCAGTATCATGAAGGGCAGCATGGCGAGGAATGCCAGCACCATGACTGGCAGGTAAACCTGCCAGTGTGCCTCTCGATCAAACCCAAAGCCCGCCAGCATGCCGGGTACTGCCACAAAGCTGGCCATCAGCATGAAATGCAGACAGAAAATGCCCCAGTCGAGCCGCAACAGCTCAGGATTGCGCAGGGCCCCCGCGATCAGACCCGGCAGCGGACGGTGATTGCGCGACGTGGCGGCCAAAATGGGCGGATCGGGAACCAGCCGCCAGACCACCAAAAGGCCGATAGCTGCCAGCGCCGCCGACAGGCCGAATACGGCAGCCATGCCACCCAACCCGGCCACCACCGGCCCCAGTACCAGAGCCACGGAAAATGCCACGCCTATGGAGCCCCCAATGGCGGCCATGGCCTTGGTGCGATTCTGCTCCGAGGTGAGATCGGCCACCAGGGCCATGATGGCGCTGGCGATGGCGCCGGCGCCCTGCAAGGCGCGACCGACGATCAGCCCCAGAACGGTATCGGCGCTGGCGGCCACCAAACTACCGACGGCAAACACTGCCAGGCCGAGGAGAATGACCGGCCTGCGTCCCCAGATGTCCGACAGCAGGCCGAGGGGGATCTGCAGGCAGGCCTGGGTCAGGCCGTAGATGCCCAAAGCCATGCCCAGCAGAAATGGCGTACTGCCTTGGTAGTCGTCCCCATAGAGCATCAGCACCGGCAGCACCATGAACAGGCCCAACATGCGGAAGGCGTAGAGAAGCGCCAGGGATGAAACGACTTTTATTTCGGAGACCGGCTGCGGGTTCACTCATGCTCCTTTGATCAAGGCCCCCTGAAAACCGGAAGCTGCTCAAAAAACCACGAATTCTAGCAGCCGCGAGCGGCGGCGGATAGCACTGGGAACAGTGCTCAATATCAAACTAAAGTATTGGATACTTATGATAAAATTCGCCGCCAACGGAACTTTTAAACCTAATGCAGCGCAGCTTCTACGCTATACTTAGGCCAGAATTCATACCTTAGTGGGATACCGTGCCCGGCGGCAGGGGAAATAAGACAAACAAAGAGGATTCCGGACAGGCCGCGGCATTGCGGGCAGCGGAATCCAAGCCCGAAAATCACATGGAGATTTGCGGTGGAAGATTCCAGAACCGGCAGTGCCAGTATCACGCTCTATTCTGCCCAAAGCAATCTACAGACGGGGTTGCTGGTCCAGCTTATATCGGAAGAGTTGGGGGTAGAGTGCAAGCTGGAGAAATCCATTGATATCGCCAACTGCGAAGCCAGTCTGCTGCTGATGGATTGCTATGGCCAGACCCTGGAAGAGTTGCGCTCACTGGCGGAACGCGCCCAGAACCGCGACAAGCCCCTGACCATTGCGCTGCTCAACGCCGAATACCACAGCGCCCATGAAGATCTGCTGGAGTGGCCCTGCGTGGCCGGTGTTTTTTACGGGGACACCAATCAGGATCAGTTACTGCGGGGCCTGAAGGGCCTGCTTGCCGGTGAGTACTGGGTGCCGCGCAATATTCTGCACCGCTTCCTCGACAAGAACCGCCGGCCACCCACCCTGAAACGGCCCGACGTGAAGCTGACCAAACGCGAGCGCCAGATCCTGATGCTCATCCGGGACAGCGCCACCAACATGGACATATCCGCCGCTCTCGATGTCAGTGAGCACACGGTAAAAAGTCATCTTTACAACATCTACCGGAAAATCAATGTGCGCAATCGGCTCGAAGCCAGCAATTGGGCGCGCACGCGAGACCTGACCGCGGAATCCTGAACGACCCACCCTTTAATTTCCTTCTGAAGTAGCGGAAACCACTTCCGGCACTTTTCTCGAAAGCAACCAAACCTTACCAACAAACCCGCTATACTAGTCAGTTTGTACTCCGTCATGGGTAATCAGCCACTGTGGAAAATATCGTAGTCCGGGGCGCACGCACCCACAATCTCAAAAACCTTGATCTGGACATACCTCGCGACAAGCTGGTCGTTATCACCGGTCTGTCTGGCTCAGGCAAATCCTCCCTGGCCTTCGATACGCTCTATGCCGAAGGCCAGCGCCGCTATGTGGAATCCCTGTCCACCTACGCGCGGCAGTTTCTGTCGATGATGGAAAAGCCGGACATGGACCATATCGAAGGCCTGAGCCCGGCCATTTCCATCGAGCAGAAATCCACCTCCCACAATCCCCGCTCCACTGTCGGCACCATTACCGAGATCTATGACTACCTGCGGTTATTGTTTGCTCGCATAGGCGAACCCCGCTGCCCCACTCACGGCGAGCCGCTGGCGGCGCAGACGGTCTCGGAAATGGTCGATCAGGTGCTGGCACTGCCGGAAGGCACCAAGGTCATGCTGCTGGCGCCGGTTGTCCGGGATCGCAAGGGTGAACACCTGCATGTATTCGATGGCTTGCGTCGCGACGGCTTTATTCGCGCCCGCATCGACGGCATTGTGGTGGACCTGGATGACGCGCCGAAACTGGACAAGAAGAAAAAGCACAGCATCGAAGTCGTGGTCGACCGCTTCAAGGTGCGGGACGACCTGAAGGTGCGCCTGGCGGAATCCCTCGAAACTGCCTTGACGCTGGCGGACGGCATTGCGCTGTTGGGTTTTATGGACGGCGATCAACCGGACCGGCTTTTCTCCGCCAAGCACGCCTGCTCCAAATGCGACTATTCACTCACCGAACTCGAGCCGCGGCTGTTTTCTTTCAACAACCCCGCTGGCGCCTGCCCCAGTTGCGACGGGTTGGGCGTGAAGCAATATTTTGCCGAAGAAAAACTGATAGAGGACCCCAACGTTTCCCTGGCCGAAGGCGCCGTCCGCGGCTGGGACAAACGCAACCTCTACTATTTCCAGATGCTGCAATCCCTCGCCAGCCACTACGGTTTCGACGTCGACCAGCCCTGGGGCAAGCTGGCGCAAAAGCATCGTAATGTCATATTGCACGGTTCCGGCGATGAACAGATCGACTTCAACTACGTCAATGACCGTGGCCATACGCACAAACGCCGCCACGGCTTCGAAGGCGTCATTCCCAACATGGAACGCCGCTATCGGGATACCGACTCCAACAGCGTGCGCGAGGAGCTGTCGAAATACCTGTCCAGCCAGAACTGCCCCGAGTGCAAGGGCGCCCGTCTGCGCCTCGAAGCCCGGCACGTTTTTGTCGACGGCCGCAACCTGCCGGCCATGACGGAATTGCCGGTCGGCGACGCCTTTGACTATTTCACCAAATTGAAATTCGCCGGAGCCCGGGGGCAGATTGCCGACAAGATCCTGAAAGAACTGCGCGACCGCTTCCGCTTTCTGGTGGATGTGGGGCTCAATTACCTGTCCCTGAACCGCAGTGCCGACACCCTCTCCGGCGGTGAAGCCCAGCGTATCCGTCTGGCCAGCCAGATAGGCGCTGGTCTGGTGGGCGTTATGTATATTTTGGACGAGCCGTCCATCGGCCTGCATCAGCGCGACAACGACCGTCTGCTGCGCACCCTCAACCATCTGCGGGACCTCGGCAATACGGTCATAGTCGTGGAGCACGATGAAGATGCCATCCGCAGCGCCGATTACATTATTGATATCGGCCCCGGCGCGGGCGTGCACGGCGGCGAAGTGGTGGCTCAGGGGCGGGTCGAGGATATTATCGACAACCGCAAATCCCTGACCGGCGACTACCTCAGCGGTCGCAAGGAAATTGCCATTCCCGCGAAACGGACTCCGGCAAACCCGAAAAAGCAGCTCACCATTACCGGCGCCTCCGGCAACAATCTGCAAAACCTGACCCTGCACATTCCCCTGGGGCTCATGACCTGTATCACCGGTGTCTCCGGCTCCGGAAAATCCACGCTGATCAACAGCACCCTCTATCCGCTGGCCGCCACGGCGCTCAACAAGGCCACCACGCTCACTGCGGCACCCCATAAAAGCATCAGCGGCTTTGAGCACCTGGACAAGTGCGTCGATATCGACCAGAGCCCCATCGGTCGGACACCGCGATCAAACCCGGCGACCTACACCGGCATCTTTACCCCTGTGCGCGAAATTTTTGCCGGCACCCAGGAAGCGCGCTCCCGGGGCTATAAGCCCGGTCGTTTCAGTTTCAATGTCAAGGGCGGTCGCTGTGAAGCCTGCCAGGGCGATGGCGTGGTCAAGGTGGAAATGCACTTTCTGCCGGACATTTACGTGCCCTGCGATATCTGCAAGGGCAAGCGCTACAATCGGGAAACGCTGGATATCCAGTACAAGGGCAAGAATATCCATCAGGTTCTGGATATGACAATCGAGGAGGCCCGGGAATTTTTCGACGCCGTGCCCGCCATCGCCAAAAAGCTGCAGACGCTGATGGATGTGGGCCTGTCCTACATCCGCCTCGGGCAGGCGGCCACCACCCTGTCCGGCGGCGAAGCCCAGCGGGTGAAGCTGTCGCGGGAACTGTCCAAGCGGGATACGGGGCAGACGCTCTATATACTCGATGAACCCACTACCGGGCTGCACTTCCACGATATCCAGTTGTTGTTGACGGTACTTCACCGGCTGCGGGACCACGGCAACACGGTGGTCGTCATCGAGCACAACCTGGACGTGGTAAAAACCGCGGACTGGATTGTCGATCTGGGTCCGGAAGGTGGCAGTGGCGGCGGACAGATTATTGCCACGGGCACGCCGGAAGATATTTGCAAGGTCAAGGCGTCTCACACGGGGCAGTTTCTGAAACCGCTGATGACGGCCCAACAGGCGCGAAAGCGGTGAGCGGTGAGCAGGAAGCGGTAAGCGGTGAGCGGTGAGCGGTGAGCAGGAAGCGGTAAGCGGTAAGCGGTGAACGGTGAACGGGGAACAGAAAACGAGTGAATGGTGAACAGGGGAAATTGGTGGTGTGATGATGTGCCCGGGCAGCTATGAGCTGCCCGGGCGGGAATGGGTTACATCAGAAACGGATGCCCAACTGGAGCATACCACCGACAGTGTTGTTATCTCCGGTGACGGCTGCCAGATCGAGATTGATGGTATCAAAGGGCGAGATTCCGAGGCCAACGGACCAGGTATCCTCCAGTGTTTCCTCCAGATCCCGCTGCATTCCGGCACGCACCTGCAGCCAACGCCAGGCATTCAGCTCGATTCCCGCACGGAACAGCCGGGTATCGCCGTTTCCAGCAAAGGACGGCACGGCATCAAGGTCCAGCGCGGCTTCTGCGGTAAACCAGTCGCTCTGGTAGCCAATAGCGGCCGTGGACTGGGACTCAATGACAAATTTTTCACCGGTGACCGTCTCGAATTCATTGCTCACCGCGTCCCGCACCACAAGCCCATAGCGCAAATTGCCGGCCACATAGGTCACGCCCGCATCAAAACTGGTGGCACTGCTTTCCCGGGTGAATTCCTCCGCATCAAACTCGTCTTCATCAAAGTCGTTGACCCTGGCGTTATAGATAAAGGTTTCAACCGTCACGCGCTTGGGTGTGATGCCAACCAATAAACGGGCTTCCTCGGAACCGAGGCTTCGCGACAGTGCCACCCCCACCTCGGTCACCATGGCACCGCGACCGAGCACCGACGACTGCAGGTCGTTCGGGTCAAACGGCTGATTGACGCTGTTATCAAGCAGGGTATAGTCATTCTCGTCGACAAAGGACGTGACACTCGCATCAATGCGGGTTTTGGCAACCAGCGCCACCGACAGCAGGTTATTCGGGATGGCGACGACCAGGCTTCCCCCCGTGCCGATTTGCGCGGTTTTGGCATCAACGTTCTGCAACAGTCTTTTGGCCTCATCCGCAAGACCGGTATCCAGATCCTGGACATCCTGTATCTCGCTCAGATAATCCATAAAATCCACCAGCTCGTCGAGACCATCGATCAGATCGTCCTTGTCCGAACCCAAGGCACCGGCATTAACAGCAATGGCAAAATCATCGTTATCGGCATAGGAAGCGCCAAGACTCGGGTTAACGAGAAGACCATCCACGTAATTGCCCGTCACCACACCGGCGCCGGACATGCCGGTTAATCGCCCGTTGTAGAGGTCGTCGGCCAGGGCTGTGCCACACGCGGCGAGCAGCGCCATGCTGAGCAAGGTTTTTTTCATTTTGAAGAATCCTGAAATCTATAAAGAGTTGTTGTCTAATAATTGGAATCACGTCACATCCTGACGGCTTTTATAAGTATAGGCAATAACCCAAATAGGGGATATAAATTTTCTTTCGCCGACGCCTCGCCTATAAATCGCCTCCTTATACCCGCGCCTCCAGTGCCGGATAGCTTTCGAGCAGGTGGTATTCGACACCGGCGTCGGTCGAGCGCGATTCCACCAGCACAAAATCCTTTACCCGCCATAGTACGGGGGCAAATGACCGTGCTTCCAACGGCGCGGATTTGCGGGCGAGAGTGACATGAGGCCTGAAGTGCACAGGGTCGGGCACATAGCCACAGGCTTGCAGTTGTCGCAGCAGGTCCTGGCGGAGGCTATTCAGCGCCGGCGGCGTTCGACCCGGCCCGACCCAGCAAACCCTCGGCCGGTGGAAATAGCCGAGACTATCCAGCGACAGGGAGAACGGCGAGAACGCCACGGCACCCGCCGCCGAGCACAGGCATCTAGCGCATTGGGAATCGACACCACCAATAAACGCGAGAGTGATATGCAAATTATTCGGGGAAACCGGTCGCCCGGCCAAGTGTAATCCCTTTTGCAGATTCGCCAGCTGTTCGGATGCATGAACATCTGGCCAGAGCGCAAAGAAAAGCCGGCGGTTATCCTTTTCCCTGTCCGTGATCATCTTGCCTCCTTTAAGTTATACTCGGGCAATGGCTTCTACAAGGTCTGACGGCCCCTCGAACTCCCATTCGACGAATTGAGAACGGACGGCACCATGAACAATAAACTGATCGGCATAATACTGCTCGTCATTGGAAGCATTCTGCTGTTTTTTGGTTTCAATGCCACCGGCACCCCGACAGAACAAATTTCCGAGGCTTTGACCGGCCGTTATTCGGACCGCACCATGATATATTTGATTGTCGGCGGCGTGGCAGCCGCCATTGGCATTGCGCTGACACTTCGAAAATAAATCGCCCCTTCACACAATACAGGACATGACCATGGATCCGGATAAAATCGCAAAGCTCAATGAGCTCAAGGAAAAAGGTGTAATCACGGAGGAAGAATTTCAGCAGGGCAAGCGAAAGATATTGGGCGAATCGTCACTTTCCGACGCGGCGAGCAATATGGATAGCAAGACCTACAGCATGCTCATGCATTTTTCCCAGTTTTGTACCTTCGTGTTGCCCTTGATCGGCCTGATCGTGCCCATTGCCATGTGGATGATCAAAAAGGATGACCCCTACGTCGACGAGCAGGGAAAGGTGGTCGCCAACTGGATTATCAGCTCATTGATTTATTGCGTCATTTCCTCAATTCTGACGATTATCGTCATCGGCGTATTCATGCTCATAGCCCTGGTTATCTGTTCCATCATTTTTATCATCATGGGCGCCATCAGAGCCAACGATGGCGTGGTCAAGAATTATCCCCTGGCAATACCTTTTTTCAAGATCAAGGAAGTGGGGGTTTAGAAGCTAACGTCCAGAACCAACCGAGGGCTGATTTGGGGTGGGCTTTCCAAGACCGTCGCCCGCAGGACGCGGGTGTAGAGCCCCCAGGGATGGGTCCACGGCGTGTCTTGGAAAGCCCACCCCGAAGCAGACCGGCGAACGAAACCGCTTAAGTAAGTGCCATTCACGTCTTGTCTTTTCCTTAGACTTGCAGCTTATAGCTTGCCGCTTGCAGCTCCAAAAAATCACACCGCTTGTGGCCAGTCGTGCTCGATTTTGCGCGGCTTGTCGGGATCTACCGGGGGATTGGATGAGGTGCGCAGGTGGGTGAGAATGGCGTTGCGCAGGACATCACCTCCGCCGGGAATCCCCTGGTTACCGAACAAACGGTTGAATTCCAGCAGGTAGGGGTGGCCACCCACCATGGCGACGTCAAAGCCGGCGTGGTCAATCTCCAAGGCTCTCGCCACTCGCACGGCAAGGTCTATGGCGGCTTGGGGCACGGCGCTGAACTCCACCCTGCCCCCACGGGCAACATTGTTGTGGAAACTGCGATCGGACTGGCAACGCCAGTAGGCGGCTATCACCTTGTTGCCGACAATCACCACACGAATATCCCGGTCGATGGGCAGATGCTCCTGCACATAGAGGGCATCTGTCCGGGCACTATAGTCGAGCCAATCGCGCCTGTTTTCTATCAGCCAGACGCCCTCTCCCATGCTGGCTTTGGGTAGCTTGGCAACGAAGGGGGTGTCCATGAGTTGCCACAGGCGCTCCACATCCGAGGGATTGTTGGGCGCAATATGGGTGGTTGGCAGGTGCTCGGGCGCCACCGCTTCAAAGGCTCGCGTCATTTCAATTTTGTTGTGGCCGATCAGGTAGCTCGCGGGGCTGGGAAAGATACGACACTTGAGGCCATAAATAAGCGCGTTGATTTGCCAGTATTCGGGAAAGAGCACCCAGTCCGCAGCCTGAAGCTCGGCTTTATGGGCAAAAAAGTGCGCGGGTTTCAGCTGAAGGGTATTGTCAAAGCCGATTGTGCGGAACACATCGAAGGAGACCAGTTGCATAAAGGCGAAGGAGCGTGAACGGGGGAAATAATTATTGGCCTTTTCCCGCCAACTGGCAAGGTTTTTTCCAGGAGGTCACTTCAACCGCTCGCAGGCGCTTGACCATGGCAATACTGGCCGGTTTGGCGGATTGAGGGTTCTGTCCGGTAATCAATTGTCCATCAATCACCACATGCTCTTCCCAGGGCGGCCTCTGGATATAATTCGCACCGCGTTCGGTCAACTTGTCCTGCAAGAGGAAGGGTACCACCTTATCCAATTTCACGGCCACTTCCTCCTTGTTACTGAATCCAGTCACCTGTTTACCTTTGAGCAGATAGCTGCCATCGGAGAGGGTCACATTCACCAGCGCCGCCGGCCCATGGCAAACCGAGACTACCAGATGACCGGCTTCGTGAATGGCGGCAATAGCATGCTGGACAGCCGGGTCGTCGGGGAAATCCCACATGGCGCCATGGCCTCCTGTAAAAAAGATCCCTTGATAACGTGTGATATCCATATCCTGCAAGGCCGGCATGGCGTCAAGAATGCCGCGAACCTCGGCATCCGCGAGGAAGCGGCGGTTGTCCGGGTCACCCTCGTCCCGACTGAGAGGATCAATAACCGCTCCACCGCCCCGGATGCTGGCAATGTCCACGTCCACGCCAGAATCGTGCAACATAAAGTAGGGATGAGACAGCTCGGATAACCAAACACCCGTCGACTCACCGGTATCGCCGAGTTGCCCGTGACTGGTAACAACCAGCAGGACCCGGCTTTGGTAGTAATGTAATTCCAGATCTGCGGCAGCCATGGGTATCCTTTTAAGTCAGTCTTTCTTATCGGACCGAACGGTAGACGGAATCGCGGCCCGGCTTACTCAAGACCAGCTGCCACAATTGCCCCCTGCGCGACCGGAAATAACCCGCACAACACATCAGATAATATTTCCACATTCGGTAAAAGCGTTTGCCATAACGCGCTTCCAGTTGCGGCCAGGCCGCATCGAATCTGTGCCACCACGCCAACAGTGTACGGTCGTAATCCTGTCCAAAGTTGTGCCAGTCTTCCAGCAAAAATCGATTTTGCAGGGCGCTGACAAGTTCTGTTGGAGAAGGCAGTTTGCCATTGGGGAAAATGTACTTATCCAGCCAGCGATCCGTTGTCGGAAGCCAGCGATCAGCGCCAATGGTGTGCAGCAGGAAAAGGCCCTGTTCATTCAGAACGCGGTTCACTGTGTCAAAGTATACGGCATAGTTCTTGGGACCCACATGTTCGAACATGCCCACCGATACGACCTTGTCGTAACGACCCTGCAGTTGTCGATAATCCATCAGTTCTATGGTCACCGGAAGTCCGGCGCAGCGCTCGCGGGCCATGGCCTGTTGTTCGCGCGATACCGTGATGCCGACCACCTCGACCTGGTAACGCTCGGCCGCATGTCTGGCCATGGCACCCCAACCGCAACCGATATCGAGGAGCTTCTCGCCGGGCTTGAGTTCCAGCTTTCGGCAGATGAGGTCCAGTTTCTGGTACTGGGCCTCTTCCAGATTGTTGGCTGTCGCCCAATAGCCGCAGGAATAGGTCATGGATGAATCGAGCATGGCGGCGAATACATCGTTGCCTATGTCGTAATGCTCCTGTGCCACCTGAAAAGCGCGGCCGCAGGATTGAAGATTGAACAGTGTCTGCCGCAAGGCGGTCAGACCCAGGCGCAGCTTCGCGCGGCCTGCGAGCTTCATTGAGGCATCCACCTTCAACAAGCGACACATCAGTTCGTCCAGCGCCTTGGTATCCCATAAGCCGTCCATGTATGCCTCGCCGAACCCGAGGGAACCCTGAGACAGTACCCGCTGAAACAGGCGACCATCGTGAACCTGTATGTCCCATGGGGAATTACCGTTGAATTCGACACCGGCACTGCTTGCCAGCTCTTCCAGAATCGCGGGCGGAGTCACGGGACGGGCAATGGACGCAGTTGGCTGGTTAAGGCAGTTTTCTTGTTCAGGCATAACGGCTCCCGCTGGTTGTTCGTGTCGATGTGAACCGGATGCACTGCTGTCCATATATAACCAGCAATTGCACAGGGCATTGCAGGGATTACAAGCGCACCCTATCCGAGGATTGGACTTGACCGGGATCTGAAACGGCTGCGCAGACTATTGCAAAACCCGGACCTTATTGCAAAACCCGGACCTGATTGCAAAAGCCGGACCTGGTGCAACAGCACCCATCAGCGCTGGCTTGCACCGCCCCCTGAATTGCTTGTGGCTTCGGGCGGCACTATAATTGCCGCCATTTGTCACGCGCAGATACCATTCTTTTTTTGCCACAAGCCTCTTGTCCCAAGGATAATTCATGGAAGCCCTGTTCAATTCCACGCTCGCCGTTGCCATAGCGGAAATCGGCGATAAAACACAGCTGCTTTCGCTTCTTCTGGCGGCACGATTCAAGCAACGCCATCTGATCATTCTCGGTATCCTGGCAGCCACAATCATCAATCACGGCGTTTCCGCCTGGCTCGGCGCCTGGTTGACGGCACTGATTCCGGATGCCATGGGCAAATGGTTGATCGGCGGCAGCTTTATTCTTATTGCACTCTGGGTACTGATCCCCGACAGCGACGAGGATGTGCCGAAAAGTGCGGAAAAATACGGAGCTTTCGTGGCTACACTGGTACTTTTCTTTGTGGCCGAAATCGGCGACAAAACCCAAATAGCCACAGTGATTCTTGCCGCTCAGTACAACAGCATTTTGTGGGTGACCCTTGGCACGACACTCGGTATGCTGATTGCCAATGTTCCAGTGGTTTACGCCGGCGCCTGGCTATTGGAACGGATATCTCTCAAGTACGCCCGCTGGGCTGCCTGTGCCCTGTTCGCGCTTATGGGTATTGCCATTATTGTCGGGCTATAGAATTAGAATCGGATATTGACTGGAATGCTGTCTCCATGGCCCACCATCACCATCACAGTGATCACGCCCACGGTAGATCCAACGGCAGCCGCAGTATCGGCATCGCCTTTTTCCTCAACGCCAGCTTTACGCTGATCGAACTGGTCGGCGGCTGGCTGACCAACAGCACGGCCATTATGGCCGACGCCATTCACGACCTGGGTGATACCCTCTCCATCGGGCTGGGATGGTATTTACAGCATTTCTCCGAAAAAAGTGCCGACGAAAAATATTCCTATGGTTACCGGCGTTTCTCCCTGCTCGGCGCTGTCATCAATGCCGCCATACTGATCGCGGGGTCCATACTCATTCTTGTGACGGCAGTGCCGCGCTTATGGGCGCCGGAAATGCCGATGGTGGAGGGGATGCTCGGCTTGGCGGTGCTCGGCATCCTGGTCAATGGCGCCGCGGCACTGAGTATCAGCAAGGGGAAAAGCTTGAATGAACGCGTACTCAACCTGCATATCATCGAGGATGTGCTCGGCTGGGTCGCGGTACTCCTGGTCAGCATTGTACTTTGGTTTTATCCGCTGGCCATTCTCGATCCGCTGCTGTCGATAGGCTTCACAGCTTTTATTCTGTGGGGCGTGGTCAAGGCCATCCAGCAGGCCCTGGGCATCTTCCTGCAATCGGTGCCCGATCCCGTTATGCTGGGACAGATCAAGCAGAGTCTGATGGCCCTTGACCCGATTGCCAATGTTCACCACCTGCACCTGTGGTCACTGGATGGCGAACATCATGTACTGACGGCTCACCTGGACCTGGACCGCAACCTGGAGGTCGACGCCCTCATCCAACTGAAATGCGAGGTACAGTCGCAGCTCGCGCCCCATGGCCTCGCCCACACCACCATTGAAATCGAATTTGTCGACGAAACCTGCCGCGATTTCCCCAAGGTCCGTTAACCTTAATACTGCTCTGCGGCTTTCGTGATTCGAGCGTAAACCTGGCTACTGCCATCCCGGTTGATCTGATAGATGTCATAGGGGTGGAACCGATCGCCCATTTCCATGCCGGGGCTCCCCATGGGCATGCCGGGCACCGCCAAGCCCACCGCGTTCTCGGGCGCCTCCAGCAGGAACCGGGACACGATTCTGGCGGGGATATGCCCCTCAAACACATAACCCTCGGCGGAGACAGCGGTGTGGCAGGATTGGTACCTGGGCTCTATGCCGAATCTCTTTTTTACGCCGTCGAGCGGTTCTGCTGGCTGTACCGCCATTGCAAAGCCGGCGTCTTCCATATGCTTAACCCACCCGCGACAACAACCGCAGGAGGGATCCTTGTAGACATCGAGCGTCAGCGCAGGCACTTTTTCGCCGGCCTTCGCGGCCGGCTCTTCGGCTTGACCGGTCAGAGCGACAAGCGTGATAGCGGCAACTGCAATCAGGTTACCCGCCAGTTTGAAGTAATTGTTTGCTGGTGAAGGTTTCATGGGTTCCGGGCCTCCTCGGCACAAGATGCCCTATATTACCCTCACCGGAATCTACAATCATCAAATGCGCTGACCTGGGTGCCGCTCAATAGCAAAGCCAAAGAAGCAGCATCCAGGCAAATTGCGGGAAAAGGGAATTAGTGATGGCGACGCAGGCGACCCAAAGTATTGGCGAGGCTGCGTTCGAGTTTGCGCGCCGCGCCTTCGTAGGCTTCGTTGAGATTGGGCGCCTGATGGTTGACGGCGACAGGCTTAAGGCCAGCAACCCGGGCCTCCATGGTGCATTGCTTGTCCATCGCGCCGCCCTTGCGGCTGTTGGCGTCTTTCAGATGGACTTCCACACGGGTCACCTGATGTTCGAACCGGCTGAGATTATCTTCCACCACTCCCTGAACCAGACTCGCCAGTCGAGCCTCTCCCTCTATGTTGTGATCCGTGTTCAATTGAATTTGCATCGCCCCACCTCCATTAGGTCCAGTTGACATTCAATAGACAATGGCGGCGCGAAGGGAGTTCAGGTGAGACATGGAAGGAGGGAAAAGGGAAAAGGGAAAAGGGAAAATCAGTCCTGCAAAGCGGTCAAAGTCCTCGATAATAAATTTAAGCACTACACTCGCGGAGGCACGAATCTTTTCCCTTTTCCCTTTTCCCTATGTTTAATCTACTGCTCCACAAAGGCCCGCTCAATCACGTAGTGACCGGCGTCGCCGTGGCGCACTTCCTTGAAGCCGCGCTCATCGAGGATGGCGCAGGCTTCCTTGAGCATGCTGGGGCTGCCACAAATCATGAAGCGGTCATCGTCCAGGTTGATATCCGGGAGACCCAGATCCTTGGCCAGTTTGCCGGATTGAAGCGCGTCGGTGATGCGCCCGTTATTACGGAAAGGCTCCCGGGTTACCGTTGGATAATAGAGCAGTTTTTCCTGCACCATTTCGCCAAAGAACTCGTTGTTGGGCAGTTCACGGGTGATGTAATCCTGATAGGCCAGGTCATTGATATGGCGTACGCCATGGGTCAGTATCACCTTGTCGTAGAGTTCGTAGACTTCTGGATCCTTGATGATACTCATAAAGGGCGCCAGGCCGGTTCCGGTGCTCAGCAGATACAGGTGCTTGCCGGGCAGCAGATGATCGGTTACCAGAGTACCCGTGGTTTTGCTGTTCACGACGATTTCATCGCCAACCTTGATCTTCTGCAACTGCGAGGTCAGAGGGCCATCGGGCACCTTGATACTGAAGAATTCCAGTTTTTCCTCATGGTTGGCGCTGGTCAGGCTGTAGGCTCGCAACAGGGGCTTTCCATCGGGCTGTTCCAGACCGATCATGGTGAAGTGGCCGTTGCGGAAACGGAAACTGGGATTGCGGGTGGTGGTAAAGCTGAACAGGGAATCCGTCCAGTGATGCACATCCAGCACACGTTCTTTTACTAAGCTGCTCATAATCGCTCCGGGAGAGACAAAATCGGGATTTCAGAAGTCATTTGCCTGCATGATACCCAAGGCCTACTATATCGGTAAAATGACTTATTAAAATATACATAAACGGTTTCAGTTATATGCACTACACATTGCGCCAACTTGAGGTATTCCTGGCTGTTGCCCATTACGAGAATGTCACCCGCGCGGCGGCTTCGCTGGCCATGTCCCAGTCCGCCTGTAGCGGTGCGCTGCGGGACCTGGAAAAGCAGTACAACGTGCAACTTTTCGACCGCGTGGGCAAGCGCCTTCAGGCCAATGAACTGGGGCGGTTGCTGCGCCCCAAGGCGGAAGC
>CAZEWY010000007.1:0-37911 GCA_964515945.1 uncultured Cellvibrionaceae bacterium | reverse complement strand
GATCGAGCTGCGCATCATGGCGCACCTGTCGGGGGACGAAGGACTGCGCCGAGCCTTCGCCGAGGGATTGGATGTGCATAAGGCCACAGCCGCGGAAGTCTTCGGGGTCGGGCTCGACCAGGTGACGCCGGAGCAGAGGCGCAGTGCCAAGGCGATCAACTTCGGGCTGATCTACGGCATGTCGGCCTTCGGTCTGGCGCGGCAGCTCAAAATCGGCCGCCAGCAGGCACAGCAGTATATCGACCTCTATTTCGAGCGTTATCCGGGGGTGCAGAAATACATGAACGAGATCCGCGCCAGTGCCGCCGAGCGCGGCTATGTGGAAACCCTTAGCGGCCGGCGTCTGTACCTACCCGAGATCAACGCCCGCAACGGCATGCGCCGGCAGGCGGCGGAGCGCACCGCCATCAATGCGCCCATGCAGGGCACGGCGGCCGACATCATCAAGAAGGCCATGCTCAATGTCGACGCCTGGCTTACCGACACCGGCATCGACGCCCGCATCGTGATGCAGGTTCACGATGAACTGGTGCTGGAGGTCGAGGAGGAGAGTGTTGAAATGGTGCGGCAGCGGCTGTGCAGCCTGATGAGCGACGCGGCGGAATTGTCGGTACCGCTATTGGTGGAGGCGGGTGTGGGTGATAACTGGGATCAAGCTCATTAGCAGGCTGCCCGGGCGCCGGCATGGTCAAATTGACTATTTTAGCGCCAATCTTTGAGAAGGCTGATGATTTTTTGAACTTAACCGGGGAGGGCCAGTCAGAGGATGTGAACGAGCTGCTTTAGTTCTCCTCTTTTTTGATTGAATGGCTTCCCCAAGCACAAGTGATCTTCCCCCAACCCCTGGTTGGGGTTTTTTTTGCCCGAAATTTACACTTTTTATGTCAATCGCCGCTCAAAGAGGAACTGATAGCGGCCTTCCCTATCGAAGGCTGTGTCCGTTAAGTTCGGCACGGCCGAACAAATCCTTGCCCGACGGTTCCCCCAAGGCCGTCGGGCTTTTTTAATTG
The DNA here is from genome assembly GCA_964515945.1 of uncultured Cellvibrionaceae bacterium. Lineage (GTDB taxonomy): Bacteria > Pseudomonadota > Gammaproteobacteria > Pseudomonadales > Cellvibrionaceae > CAYQQJ01. The sequence continues at coordinate 36,901 of CAZEWY010000007.1, read as the reverse complement.
GCGATTCATTCGGGATTGGTTTGGTCGCTCTCCGCCGATGACTCATCCAGCAGATTTTCGTCTGCTAGCCAATGCCCCAGCACTTTTTCCAGGTCCTTCAGGCCTTCCGCCTTCAGCGATGAAAAGCATTGTGCGGTCACCAGATCGTCAACGCCCGCGTCCTTAATGTGCTTTTGGACAGCCAACAAGGTATTTTTTGCGGCTCCACGCTTGAGCTTATCGCTTTTTGTCAGCAGTATGTGTACCGGCATGCTGGCATCGACCGCCCAGTTAATCATGCTGGTGTCGAATTCCTGCAAGGGGTGCCGAATGTCCATCAGCAGAATGAGCCCGCGCAGGCACTGGCGCTGGTACAGGTATTCCGTCAGGTGTGCCTGCCACTGCTTCTTGGTGGCCAGCGGCACCTTGGCATAGCCATAGCCCGGCAGGTCCACCAGGCGACGCTGTTCATCCAGGGAAAAGAAGTTGATCAGCTGCGTGCGCCCCGGCGTTTTGCTGGTGCGGGCCAGCTTGGTATTTTGAGTCAGAGTGTTAATAGCGCTAGACTTGCCCGCGTTGGAGCGTCCGGCAAAAGCCACCTCGGCACCGCCTTCCGGCGGGCACTGGGCCAGACTGGGGGCGCTAATCAGGAACTGGGCCGAGCGATAATTGATCTGTTGCATAGAGTTGGTGGCCAATATAATGAGTTATCAACAACTTGCGTATATAATACCGGCCTGTCCGCCGAGATGGCGTGATTCTATCAGGTACAGCCTGCCTGAGATAAAGTTTACTCCCGCGTTCGGGCCAACCGGATGCCGGGCGTCGAACGCCGAATGCCGAGCGAAAGTGCCGGAGCGCGTCCAACGGATATCCATTGCCGTGACCTTATGAGCGGATGCAGGCCCACGTCTGCATTGAACTGAACAGAACGACCTTAACGAAAACGGAATAGCCAATGAAAAACCTAGTACGTTATACCTTGATTTCCCTGAGCCTTGCGGGAGCCGCTCAACTGGCAACTGCCGCTGGCGACCCGGAAGCGGGTAAAGCCCTGGCCACGACCTGTGCCGCCTGTCACGGAGAGGGCGGCAACAGTGTAGCTTCCACGTTTCCCAAAATTGCAGGGCTGGGTGAAAAGTATCTGCTCAAACAACTGCAGAATATCAAGGCTGGCAACAATGGTGAGCCCGGCCGTCCCGTGCCGCAGATGACCGGCATACTTGCCGGCTTCAGCGACCAGGATCTGGTGGACATCGCTTCCTATTATGCCCAGCAGCCCATGCAGATCAGCGGCGCCAAGGAAATCGAAGTACAGATCTACACCGGTGAGAAGGTCGACGGATTGGAACTGGGCGCTCGCATTTATCGCGGCGGTAATCTGGAAACCGGCGTTCCCGCCTGTACCGGCTGCCATTCTCCCCGTGGCCTGGGCAACTCGCCCGCCGGTTATCCGCGCCTGGGTGGCCAGCATGCCGATTACATCGCGACTCAGCTCAAGGCTTTCCGCGCCGGTGACCGTGTCAACGACAACAATGCTGTCATGCGCGACGTTGCCAAGAACATGAGCGATGCCGAAATTGCGGCGGTGGCGAATTTCATCGCTGGTCTGCACTGAGGCCGGGCAAACGCATCAATCCATTTTCCTTCAGAGGAGTAAATTATGCGAATTCTAGTGGCCATTTTGGGCATTATGGCGAGTATAGTGGCTTGCGCCGAGGAGCCCGCACCATCCTACGAAGCGGGCACTCACTATCAAGTAATCGACACGCCCGTAAGAACCATCGACCCTGACAAGATCGAGGTAACCGAGGTCTTCTGGTACGGCTGTGGTCACTGCTATACCTTCGCACCCCTGGTGGAAGCCTGGGCTGAAAAACAGCCCGAGGACGTGGTTGTGCGGTATTCTCCCGCTATCTGGCGTGACGTCATGAACACCCACGCGCGAATTTTCTACACCGCCAAGGCGCTGGGTAAGCTGAAGGAGCTCCACGGTGAAATCTTCCGGGCCATGCACCAGGGCAAGAAATCCCTGGCTAGCGAGGGTGAAATTGCCGAGTTCTTCGCCGCTCACGGCGTGGACAAGGAGACTTTCAGCAAAACCTTCAATTCCTTCGGCGTGAGAAGCCAGGTACAGCAGGCCGACGCCCGTCAGCGCGGTTACGGCATTACCTCGACACCCGTTCTGGTGGTCGATGGCCGCTATCGCATTACGGGGGCCAACCTCGCGGGCCAACCGGAAATGTTGAAAGTCGCGGAATTCCTGGTGGACAAGATCCGCCAGGAAAAATAAAGCCTTATATGCCCGGCGCAGCCGCGGGTTGCGCCGGATCTCCCCCTTCCGCCCCGCCTCTGTACCCAATCTGATCCCATGTCAGCCGCAATCACACCACCGGTAACAGGCCGGGTCGTCGAGCCTCAGGTTTGGTGGTGTCCCCTCGCCGATCCATTGATCGGAGATCCGAAGGCCTGGCTGGATTCCAACGAGCGCGAACGCTATCAGCGGTTCCGCCATCCCGATGCAGCCCGGCGCTTTTTGCTGGCGCGGACCATGCTGAAATCCTTGATTGCCCAATGGGAAGCGGTGCCGCCGGGATCCATAGAGCTGGTCTACAGCACCAATGGCAAGCCCAGCCTGCGCGGCGCCGGCCGCCCCTTTTTCAGTATCAGTCACTGCGCGACTGCTGTGGCTGTGGCCCTGGCACCTTTTGATTTGGGTGTGGATCTGGAAGTGGTCGAGCGTCCTACCCGGCCCTGGTTGAGACCCGGCCATTTCCTCCACCCGGACGAGGCGGAGCGCCTGAATGAATTGCCGGAGGACCGGCGAGCGCAGTTTTTTACCCACCGCTGGACCTGCCAGGAAGCCGCCATCAAACTGCTGGACAGCTCGGTTTTCAATCGCGAAGCCCGGGTCAGCTTCGGTGGGAATATTTCCAGTGGTGAATGCGCGGGCAAACAACTGTGTTTTTCGAGCTGGGTGCTCAGCTTGGAAACGGGGCAGGTTTCATCGTTTAAATCCGGGGCTGGAGGTGATCTGGTTTTGTCTCTGGCGGCAGCGGAGCCCTTGTCGAACATTAGGGTTGGGCGTTGGGGTGAGGGTTAGCAGCTTATGGCTCAAGTTTCGGAGTTCGTAAGAGTTCTTGGCGCCGCCACGTAGGAGTTTTAGCGCCGGTCCGCTTCGGGGCAGGGCTTTCTGGAAACGCCGTGAACCCATCCATGGGGGCTCCCACACGAGGTCCCTCTCGTGAGGGTTCCAGAAAGCCCTACCCCAAATCGAACCTCACTGTATACCCGCGTTAAGTATGGCGCTATTGAACTCCGAAACTTGAGCTATGAAAAACGTTCTGGAGCCACAGATTGGGTTGGCTCCTTAACCACCATTAACTGCCCCTCAAGCAGCAACCGGCCAGCGCCAGTGATGGTAAATTCATAGAGGGATGAATCACCATTGGTGGTGGTCTGTTGGGCTATTATCTCGAGATCGGCGGCTACAGTGTCCAGGCGATCTGTGTGAGCCACTATTTTCGACGCAGTGGCCAGAAAACCCCGGCGCGGTGCCTCCTCGGCGTTCGCCCCCAGCTTGGCATGGGCGGCCATGGCCTGGGCAGCATATTCCAGGCCGGCGTAGATCGACAGGCGGCCACCCAGACGCAGTGGATTGTCGGCGGCTCTGTGGGAGCTGGCTCGACAGGTGATCTTCTGCGGGTCTGAATGGTCGACACGGTCGATCAGCACCATGGGTTCGGCGTGAGGCAGGAGTTCGGCGGGAGCGGGAAAAGCGTTCATGATCAATGCCGCGACAGCGTAGAGAGGACAGGAAATGATACAGGAACCGATGGTAAAAGATTGCACCGTGGCTGAACAGCACCCTTCTACCCGAGGTCACTTCCCGGGGCAGCCACTGGTGCCCGGTGCTTATCTGGTGGCGCGCATCGAAGAGCTGATTCTGGAGGACCTATCCGGGTATCGGCTGGCATCCCTGCGCAAGGTCAAGTTTCTCAAGCCCCTTTTGCCGGGGGTCAGCGCCCGATTGAGTTACAGCATCGACGACGACAAGGTCCGCTTCAGCATCAGCGATGAGGCGGGCAAGGTGCTGGAAGGCAGCGGTTCACTGGTCCTGCTCTAAAGGCTCGTCCGCGGCTTTCGGGTAGAAGAGCGTCAGTTCCAGGGACTGATGTTGTTCATCCACCGCAAAAACCGCATTGTGAAAGTGTACCGATGGCTTGTCCTGCTGCGTGGCTGAGCTGAGGGTAAAGGGCTCCAATGGACGATTGAAGCGCGCGGTTTCCAGCTCGCCGCTGCCGTCTATATCCACATAGGCTCGCAGGGCATAAAGCCCGTCGGGCAGATCCAGTTCGAACTCGGCGGTTGCGGCTTCCGGCAGTGTCAGCTTCAGTGTTCGATAAGGTTCCTGCTGCCAGGTGCCCTGACCGTCCTTTGTGCTGTAGACAGCCACGTAGAGCGTGGCGCCGGCGGTGCGGACGTCATTCAGGGAAATCGACAGCATCCGGGCGAGACTGGCGGGCGCCCACAACGCGAGCAAGCAAGCTGTCAGCATTGTCAGAAGGATGCCGCGCCCGTTGCCTCTGTGCTTACACCTTATCGCCGCCATGATAAACTTTGTGCCATTCGAAGATTCGATCTAAAGCTAAACAGCCTAACAGAGCCTGTCAAATCTTCGCAGGCTCGGCTGGAATAATGAACTAAGAATCCAGCAACTGGATGTCATTGGGGGTGTTTCTTGTCAGATCAACCAGATCAGCAGAAGGTTGCACGAGTTCTGGTACTGCACTATTCGCAGACAGGCCAGCTCAGCCGCGTATTGGAGTCGGTGGTGGCGCCACTGCGGCAGTCCCCGGCCATTGATCTTGTTTGCCAGGAGATACAGCCCCTTGAGGCCTACCCCTTCCCCTGGCCGTTTATCCGCTTTATCAACACCTTTCCCGAGGCGTCCCACGATGTGGGTTGCCCCCTGCGCCCCCTCGATATTGCCGGATCCGAGGATTTTGACCTGATCATTCTCGGCTATCAGGTATGGTTTCTGTCGCCGTCCATTCCCATTACGGGTTTTCTGCAATCGCCGGACGCCCAGCGTCTGCTCAATGGCAAGCCGGTGGTGACGGTCATCGCCTGCCGGAACATGTGGTTGATGGCGCAGGAAAAAGTTAAGGGGCACCTGTCGCGCTTGGGTGCTAAGCTGATAGGTAATGTCGCCTTGGTGGACAAAGCGGGAACCGCCGCAAGTTTTCTGTCCACACCTTTGTGGGTGTTGACGGGCAGAAAAGGCCCCTTTCCGTTGGGTATCCCCGCGGCAGGGGTTGGCGAGGAGGAAATTGCCGGGGCCGACCGCTTTGGCAAAGCCATGGAGGCGCGCTTGCTGAGCGGCGAACCTCTGGACGAGACGCTATTGCAGGGCCTCGGTGCGGTTAAGGTTAACGAGAGGCTGATTGCCAGTGAGAAAGTTGCCGCGCGCAGCTTCTATTTGTGGGGCAAACTCTTCCGGGCCCTCGGTGGGCCGGATGCTTGGCTGCGCAAACCGCTGACGCTGGTCTACGCGGTCTTTCTGCTAACGCTGATACTGACGGTGGTGCCGCTGACTGCGCTGTTGAAAAAGCTGATGGCGCCTTTGACCGCCAAGCGCACGCTCGGGCAGAAACGCTATTTCGCCGCCCCTTCCGGCGAAGAGCGCATTGGTTAATTTATTCAAGAAATATAAATAATGCCAGATAAAGCTGTATATATCACAAGATGCGCCGCATTCCTGCCCAATGCACCCGTGGCCAATGATCAAATGGAATCCCTCCTCGGCCAGGTCGGCGAGCGCCCGTCGCGGGCGCGCAAGATGATCCTGCGCAGCAATCAGATCAGGACCCGCTACTACGCTATAGATCCTGCCACTGGGGAACACAACTACAGCAACGCGCAGCTTGCCGCCGAGGCAATTCGCCGTCTCGACGACCCGCAATTCAGCATCAATGACATCGAATGCCTGGCCTGCTCCACCACCATCGCGGACCAGATCATGCCCAACCATGCCGTCATGGTGCACGGCGAGCTGGGCAACCCGGCCTGCGAAGTGGTATCCACCGCCGGTGTCTGCGTCTGTGGTATGTCGGCACTGAAATACGGCTACATGAGTGTACTTTCGGGTGTGCATGCCAGCGCGGTGGCGGCGGCATCCGAAGCCTCCTCTTATTCCATGCGGGCGGAAAACTTCAGCGAGGAAATTCAGCAGAAGGTTGACCAGCTTGATACCAATCCCGAAATTGCCTTTGAAAAGGACTTCCTGCGCTGGATGTTGTCGGACGGCGCCGGCGCGGTATTGTTGGAGAAGCATCCCCGCGACGGCCAGACCGCCCTGCGCATCGAGTGGATTGATATTTTTTCCTACGCCAATGAAATGGACGCCTGCATGTATGCCGGTGCGAGCAAGAATGCCGACGGCAGCCTCACGGGGTGGCAGCAGGTATCGGCCCGGGAGCGCAGTGCCGACAGTTATCTCGCCGTCAAGCAGGATGTCAAACTGCTCAACGAGCACGTGATTTTCTACACGGCGGAAAAGCCCCTGACGGAACTGAGAAAAAAGCGCGGACTCGAAGCGGACCAGATCGATTACTTCCTCCCTCATTACTCGTCCGGCTATTTCCGCGATCGCCTGCATGAGGGCATCAAGCGCGCCGGCTTCGATATTCCCCAGGAGCGCTGGTTCACCAACCTGGCGGAAAAGGGCAACACGGGTTCCGCGTCCATTTACATCATGCTGGAAGAAATCTTCAACAGCGGCACTCTGAAACCTGGTGAAAAGATACTGTGCTATGTACCCGAAAGCGGCCGTTTTTCCACGGCTTTTATGCTCTTGACAGTGGTATGACTACAGCAAGCCTTAAGAGCCCGTTTAAAATCTGAAACCGGAATTTACACATTAGTGTATGGAGTTTTTGCTTCGTAAGAAAGCACCCGGCGCTTCGCGTAAGGCTTTCCGCAAACGCCGTGACAAATCGGCAGGAAAGCCGATTTGCACAGCGAAGCTGCCCGAAGGGCGAGCCACAGGGATGTGGCGAGTGAATACGTCCCTGTAGGCTCCCACACGAGATCCCTCTCGTGAGGGTTGCGGAAAGCCTTCCCCGAATCACCTCGGACGGGCATAGTGAGTCATTCTTTTCTTCGGGCCGCTGCTGCGGAACTAAACGGGTGACTGGGGCGTTAAGAGTAAAAATACCTCCACCCTGTGTAGCCCGAGAACTCTCTTACGGAAACGAAAAACGGAATGCTAGCGCTGGTTTGAGGCTTTAAACGGGTTCTCGGAAAACTCATATCGACAGAGACACGCGATGGATACGGAAGACGTTCCTCAGGATCACAGCAGCACCTACGCCGGTCACAATAAACTCCTTTATGCCCGGCGTCGGAGTGGTGGTTATACCGCCGTCAAATCTTCTGGCTGGCACGCCGAGGAGTTGGCCACCTGCGATGCGGTGCACGAATATGAAAGGCTCGCCGAAGATGCCCTGCAAATGGCTCGTGCCGGCCAGGCATCGCCGCTCTATTTTCATATGTACCGGTGCCGCATGGATCCGGCGCTCCTGTCCCAGGTGACGGGCATTTTCCGCTGGCGGGTGAAGCGGCACTTCAGGGCGGAAATCTTTCGCAAACTGTCCGAGGCAACACTGCGCCGTTACGCCCAGGCATTGGATATGAGCGTGGACCAACTCAAACAACTGCCGGACGACGCGCCATGAATTTTGAACACCTGCAAGCCGCGCACTGTGAAAGTGGCGTGGTCTCGTCGCTGCTGACCAACAAAGGTCTGGCGATCAGCGAACCCATGGCGTTCGGCTTGTCCAGCGCCCTGGCCTTTGCCTATATTCCCCTGATCAAGCTGGCGGGTCAGCCGCTGATTGCTTATCGCCTGCCACCGAAATTTATCATTCGTGGGCTGAGCAAGCGGCTGGGCATCAAAATGTCATACCAGACTTTCAAGGATCCGCTGCGCGGCGCCCAGGCCCTGGATGACACCCTCGCCCAAGGGCCGGTGGGGTTGCAGACCTCCGTCTATTTCCTGCCCTATTTTCCCGAGGAAATGCGCTTTCACTTCAATGGTCACAACCTGATTGTCTACGGTCGTCAGGATAACAACTACCAGGTGAGCGACCCCCTGTTCGAGACGCCGGTGGTGATCGACCAGCGCAGTCTCGGCAAGGCGCGTTTTGTGCGCGGTCCGCTGGCGCCCAAAGGCCTGATGTACCGCGTCGAATCCGTGCCGGCAGAAATCGATTACGAAAAAGTTGTGCCGGCGGCAATTCGCAAGAACTGTCGCATCATGCTGGAAACGCCTCTGCCTATCGCCGGCCTGCACGGCATCAGGTTTCTCAGCCGGAAGATTCGCCACCTCAAGGGCGACCCGCGCCAGCAGCGGCTGTTTCTCGGCCACATAGTGCGCATGCAGGAGGAAATCGGTACCGGCGGCGCTGGTTTCCGTTTCATCTACGCCTCCTTTCTGGATGAGGCGGCGACACTGCTGAATGATGATGGCCTGCGGGAAGCCTCGGACAGAATGACCGAAACCGGTGATCTCTGGCGCCAGTTCGCCCTGGACATTGCCCGGCAATGCAAGAGCAAAAATGGTGCTGACGAGCCGGTGGACAGGGCGGCGCTGGCGGATGCCTTGTGGCAATGCGCCACCGAAGAGGAAAAGGTCTGGCGGGAACTCAAGCGTTGGTCAAAAGGGCGATGAAATTTCCTGATCCTCCCCATCAGCCGTGAATACGGACTGCGCAATAGCGGTTGCCCGAGCGCCCCAAATGAATACTGAAAGTCTCGCCCCGAGAATCCCCGGAGGATTGCACCAATTCCACCAGGGCAGCGCCGGAATAAACACCATGCTCCAGCGCACCCTCATGGCGCAGGTCGGCACTGGCGTCAACCAGCCGTTGCGGTAGGGCGGCAAGAACTCTACGTTCGTCGGGTGACGGTAAAAAGCAGAGTTGCAGGTCCCCCGCTGGCTGCCGGGCCAGCCAGTCCGAGAGCTGGTCGAGCCCCGTCAGATATTCCGGCCGGTCCACGCGAGCGCATGGGGCTGCTTCGGCGCCTTCGTCGGCAGTCAACAGCAGCCAGTGACTTCCCTCCAGTAACCGTTGCGCCCCGGGTGCATCCAGGCGCCGCGCCTGGGCGGATACCGGTAGGGTCACTTCGTCGACACCGCCGACCAGCACCGTCCCCACCACATCCGTTTGCAGATCCAGCACCGCCTGGAATAGCGCCGCCTCAAAGGACAGGGATTCCTGGGCAAGGACCAGCGTCTGACCGCTGATCCCCAGCGCACGGGTCAGATAGAAGCCAGCCGTATTGCCCAATGTATTCACGAAGTGCAGCGGTTTGGGCAACTGATGATCCGCGAAAATACTGGCCATGGCCTGACTGGGTGTCTGCACGGCGCCGCAGCGGCTGGCCAGGTAGGTCGCTGTCGTTGCCGGCAATTGTCGCTGACCCACGCAATTGAGTGCCCCCAACAGGCACAGCTCGATAAAGCGATCAATCCGGCGGATGCGCTCGCCGCACAGGTCGGCGACCTGCTGTTTCAGATTGGGCAACTGTTGCTGATCGTGATCGATAGCGTGTACCACGGAATGGCTGGCGAGGATTCTGACGGGCCTGTTCACGCTGCCGCCTTGTGCAAAATAAGGCAGCTATTGTTGCCGCCGAAGGCAAAATAATTCAGGGCGTAGTGGCCGGCATCCGCCGTTTGCGGCGCTGATGCCAGGCTGACGCCCAGGCGCTCATCGGTGGGGCCGGCAGCGGCATTGCCGGGCATAAGGTTGCGCCCCAGGCAGCCCTGGAACAAGGCTGCCTCCAGCACGCCGCACGCGCCCAGGGTATGGCCGATGTAGGGTTTGAGGGCAAACAGCGGCGGCAAGGGGTGTTGCAGCAGTCGGATCCCGGCCGCTTCGGCTTCGTCATTCATCAGTGATGCCGTGCCGTGGAGTTTGATGCCCTTCAGTTGTGAAGCCTGTAGTCCGCAATTGTCGAGCGCCTGCCTCATGACCTGGGCAATGGTGGAGCCGTCGCTGTTGGCGGCGGTCAGATTGTGGTTGTCGGTGGCGGTGGCGCCTCCGCAGAGGCTGATGTCGCTTTCTCGGCTTCTACTCAACATCAGCAAGCCGCAGCCCTCGCCCAAAATCAGCCCGTCCCGGCGCGCTTCAAACGGGCTCAGCCGGCCGCTCGGCGAAATGAGACTGAGGCCATGAAAGCCCAGCAGGGTCGTCCGGTTGAACAATTCCACGCCTATGACAAACGCGTGGGAAATAACGCCGGCCTGGAGCAGGCGGTGCGCGCTGAGCAACGCATTGGCGCTGGATGTGCAGGCGGTGCTGTAGGTATAGGCATGCGGACTGAGGCCGAAGTTTTCCTGTAGCTCGGCGGCAATCCTGCCGTATCCGATAATTGGCAGGGGCACGGCCGCTGTCGACGATTTCAGCTCCTGGCGATAGCGGGTCTCGGAGACGTTGATATCGAAGGACGACGAGCCGATAAACAGGCCGGTGGCGGCGCGCTCGGAATCGGACAGGTGACACTGGCCGAGGGCGTCCTCCAGCATGGTTCGCAGGAAGTGATAGACCCGCTGCTCCTGATCCTGTTCTCCAAAACCCGGTGCGGCGTAATAGGGCAGGGTCACCGGATCATCCAGATCGTCGAAGGTCAGTTGTCGCAGTTGCTGCTGCCCGTTCAGCAGGCCGGTGACAGCTTGGTCGAGACTGCTACCCAGGGCGCATCGGGCATCGGCGTGGATCACGAATGAACTCATGTCAGGGCGAGACGGACGAACTTTCGCGGGCAATAATTTCCGCCAGGCTGTTGATGTTTTTCAGGGCCTTGCGTGCGGCGCTGGAACCTTCAATACGCACGCCATAGCGGTTCTTGATGGCCATGCAGATCTGCAAGACATCAAGGGAGTCCAGGTCCAGTTCCCGACCCAACAGCGGCGCGTCATCGGCAATCTCCTCGGCCTTTATGTCCTTGTCGCACTCGTCGATGATCAATTGTTTGAGGTCGTGTTTGAGCTCGGCTGAGGCGGCATCAGTCATGGTGTTTTTCCGTGCGTAAAATAAGCGTGGACAGGAGCAGGGCGCCCAACCCGAACCCGGTCAGTGCCGCGCTGGCGGGCGCCACGCTGGCGACGGTGCCACCGCGCAGCAGTATCTCCAGGTAACCCTGAAGGCTCCAGGCCATGGGCGACAGATTGCTGATCTGTTGCATCACCGGCGGCATGATAAAGGTAGGGATCATAATGCCGCCCAAGGCCGCAAACAAGATATTGCAGGCCCCGCTCATGACCGTCGCCTGCTCGACGCTGCGGGCGATGGTGGCAATAAAACTGGCGAAGCCGAGGGCGGCCAGGCTGGTACTCAAACTGATTAGTGCCAGCCCCGGCAGCGACACCGCCAGGGACAAGGCCTGGGCGCCCAGCAGCGGCATCAGCCAGGCGCCTATGGCCAGCATCAGCAGCAGTTGTACGAGGTTGATGACCAGGTAGGGCAGCAGTTTGGCGGCGAAGAGGGTGCCGACTGACGCGCCAAGCGTGCGCAGGCGGATCAGGGTCTTCTGCTGGCGCTCCTGGATGAAAGTGGTGGATACCGGAATTGCGATAAAGAACATGGCGAAGATCAGCCAGGCCGGTACATTCTGCTGCACGGCATTGGGACGCAGGGGGGTATCGGTGTCACCCACCGTGGCGATAAAGCCCGATTTCAGGAGTTCTTCTTCGGCATAGGCCCGATCAAATCCCAGTTCGCCCGCCAGCAGGGTTGTGTTGAAATGGGCGAAGGCCTCCTGGGTTGCCGCCTGCACCAGCAGGCGCTCGCGCTGGCCCATGGTCGGCGAAAAGGTCAGTTCCACCCCCACCCGCGTTTCGCCCTGGCGATTATAGGCGCGGCTGAACTGGGGCAGAATTTCAACACCGAAACTGTGCGAATCGAAACCTGTCGGGGCCTTGTCGACCGCCTCCAGGTGCAATGCCGGATGCATCATCAGCTCGTCCTGAAACAGCTTGGCGATGTGGGATGGGTCCTCCCGCTGCACGTAGCCTTCCAGGCGCAGGCCCTGATGGCCGGCAAAGTTTTCCTGGAGGGCCAGGGACATGATGAGCACAAAGGCGCTGGGCATGACAAACAGCACCAGCAGCGCATGCCAGTCGCGCACCAGCAGCAGCCATTCCTTGCGCAGGGAAATCAGCAGGGGGACCATAAATCGCACCATCAGTCGCGCAGCTCCCGTCGGGTCAGTTCAAAAAAGAGTTCTTCCAGGCGGCGCTCGCCATAGCTGAGCTGGCGTATTCGACAATCCGCCTCTTCCAGTTGCCGCAGTATTTGGGCTGGGGTCGCGGGGGATGAAGCCAGGTCGAAGCGGATCCGGCGACCGTCGACCAAGGTACCGCCCAGACCTTGGACCAATGCCGGATCCACGACGTCGGCCAAGACCACCGTCAGCAGCTGGGCGTCTTCCGCCAACAGCGAATCCATGGACCCCTGCATCAACACCTGGCCGCGATCCATAACGACAATGCGGTTGCACAGCGCCTGGACTTCATCAAGCAAATGGGACGTGTAGATGACGCTGACCCCGGTCCGATTCTGCTTGCGCACAAGATCGAGGAGGAAGGAGCGGGAATGGGGGTCCACGCCGGCCGTGGGTTCGTCCAGAATCAGCAGGCGAGGCTGTTGCAATAAGGTTATGGCAAAGTTGAGGCGGCGCTTGAGGCCGCCGGAGTATGTGCCGGCGCGGCGATCCGCCACCTCGTTCAGCTCGCAGGCCGACAGCGCATCGGCGACTGCGGCCTTGGCGGCGACGCCCGCCAAGCCGAGGATACCGGCAAAATAGCGGAGGTTTTCGCGGCCGCTCAGTCGCTGGTAGAAGGCGTATTCCTGGGGGACCAGAGCCACATCGGCTCGGCCCAGCCGGGCGGGGGTGCCATCGATCAGAATCTGTCCCGATGAGGCTTTCAGTATGCCCGTGATGAGCGACGCCAGGGATGTTTTGCCAGCCCCATTGGGACCCAGCAGGCCAAGGATATCTCCCGCCTCCATGGCCAGATTGAGCTGGCGCAGCAGCGGCTTGCTCCGGCTGTCGTAGGAAAAATTGAGTTCGCTGATTTTGAGCAAGCTGAATCCGTTTTTATTGAATTGCCTTCGGGAATCTTGGCAGACTGCTGAAAAGCGATGGCAACGCAGCTAGCTTTTCAACAGCCTGCTGGCGAGACTATACCGATTTTCTGGATTCATTGCCGCGCCTTTTCCAAATCGCCGGCCGGCACGATATACTTTCATCCAACAGATCAGTAACATGCGCCCACGAGCAGGCGCGGCGACAATAATGATGAATTTTTGTGTTTCCCGGTGTCATGCATGGGCGCCGGGTCTTGAAACTCCCGAGCAGTGGCAGGCGTGGTCCCGGGGACTTTTGCAGATTGCCGAAAGCGGCATGCCGCAAGCCAAGGCTGTACCGCCTATGCTGCGTCGGCGCCTCACCCGCTGGGGGCGCATGGCGCTGGAAACAGCTTGCGCCTGCGCCGAGCAAGTGGATACCGCAACGCCGATACTTTTCAGTTCCCGTCACGGCGACACCCAACGCACCTTCTCCCTGCTACAGAACCTGGCCGTTGCCGAGCCTCTGTCGCCGACGGCATTCAGCCTGTCGGTCCACAACGCCTCCCTGGGTATCTACACCATAGTTCAACAGGTCACGGGCCCATCGCTGGCCCTGGCCGCCGGCAAGGAATCCCTGGCCCACGCCATGCTGGAAGCCCATGGTCTTCTGGAAGCGGGGGCGCAACAGGTGTTGCTGGTACATACCGATGACACTCTGGCGGACTTTTACCAACCCTACGCCGATGAGCAGGAGATGCCTCTGAGTGTCGCACTGCTGCTGACTCGCGATCAGGGCCGCCGTCTGGCGCTGGATTGGCGACCGGTTAACGGCGAGGCGTCGGCCGAATCCATGGCCGAGGCCTTCCTGCGCTGGTGGTTTGGCGACATTAGCGAAGCATTGGAATACCGGGGTTCGCGACTCGTCTGGACCTGGATTGTGCAAGATGATTTCACGCGTTAAGTACCTGTTGGACCGGGCCTGGCGTACCTTCGGCACCGGCGTCTGTTTCGCGGTCTTCTTTTCGGGCGGGCTGGTCGAATCGGTGACGATTTTTCCGTTGCTTTACGCCTGGCCAGGTAGCCCCAGGCAGAAGCGGCAGCGGGTGCGTCATGTGTTGCAACAGACATTCCGCTTCTTTATCTGGTTGATGGCCGTCTTCGGCGTTATACGGGTAAAGCTGCACAACGCGGAACTCCTGCAACAGGCCAAGGGTTGCCTGGTGATTGCCAATCACCCCACGCTCATCGATGTGGTGATCCTGATGTCCCTGGTGCCCAGGGCCAATGGCGTGGTCAAGGGCGACCTCTGGCATAATTTCTATCTCAAGCGCGTGCTCAATGCGGCGGGTTTTATCAGCAATGCCGATGGCGAGACTATGTTGACGGGGTGTGCCGAATCCCTCGCGGCCGGGGACGCGATTGTCATATTCCCTGAGGGTTCGCGCTCGGTGCCGGGCGAGCCGCTGCAATTCAAGCGCGGTGTTGCCAATATTGCCGTGCGCACGGACGCCCCGCTATTAACCGTGTTTATTACCTGTGAACCCACTACACTGATAAAAGGCGAGGCCTGGTACCAGATTCCATCGCGCCAGGCCGAGATTAATGTGTACGTACATGAATGGTTGCAGCCGCAACAACTGGCATCCCGCTATAATGACAAGCCAGCGGCGGCGCGGCAGCTGACAAGCAATCTGCAACAGTATTTTGAGAAGGGTCTGCAAACCTATGTCTGACATCACCGAAGATATAAAAAAAATGATCATCGACGAACTGGAGCTGGAAGATGTCTCCATCGATGATATCGATACCGATGCCCCCCTGTTTGGTGATGGACTCGGCCTCGACTCCATAGATGCACTGGAGCTGGGGCTGGCATTACAGAAACGCTTTCAAATCAAAATTGACGCCAACTCCGAGCAGAACAAACAGCACTTCTATTCGGTGGCATCACTGCGGGACTTTGTACTGAACAACCAGGTCCTGGACAACACAACACAGACAAACCAGGACTGATTGGGGAAAAACATGACCAGAGATGAAATTTTTGCTGAACTGAAGAGCGTATTGGTGGAATCCTTCATGGTGGAAGAGAGCGCCATCAAGCCCGAGGCCCACCTCTACACGGACCTGGATTTCGACAGCATCGATGCCATTGATTTGGCGGCGAAGATTCACGCCGTCACCGGCAAGCAGCTCAGCCCCGACCAGTTCAAGGATGTGCGCACCATCGACGATGCCGTCACCATGATCGAAAAACTCGTTAACTAGAAGTGCGCTGGTTGGCCGTGCTCCTGGCGGCGGCCCTGCTGGCCTACCCGGTGTTTGTGTACATGGGCAGTCGCTGGTTGGAGCCCCGCTATCTGGGCTTGATTGCTCTGGGCCTTTATCTGCTGCGGGGTATCCTGGTGGCGCGCAACGGGCGTGTGCGTGCCGTCATGGTCGCCGCCAGCCTGCTGCTGGCGCTTACTCTATGGTGGCTGAACAGCGAAACCATTTTGTTGTTGGTGCCGGCCTTTATCAATCTGCTTATGGCGATTGTCTTTGGTCATTCCCTGTACCAGCCGCCTACGATTCCGGCGCGGGTCGCGCAGCGGTTTGAAGGTGAACTGACACCGGAAATCGTGCAGTACACCACCCGCGTTACCTGGCTGTGGCTGGCCTTTTTCTGTGCCAACGGAACAGTGGCCGCCGCCACGGCGATCTGGGCCAGCCATGAACTCTGGCTGCTGTATAATGGCGCCATCTCCTATGGCCTCACCGGCCTGCTCTTTGCCAGCGAATACGCCTACCGGCAGCTCGTGATCAAGAAAAACAAAACTCTATGATTTCACTGCAAACCTTGCGACAGACCTGTCTTGCCGGCGGCAGCCACCCGGTCGCACAAGTAGCCGGACAATTCCACACGGCGGATGAGTTGCGCCGGCAGGCCCTGGCTCTGGCGGCTACCCTGGCGGCACGCCCGGAACAGCGCTGGGCCCTGTGGCTCACCAGCCCCTATGAATTCCTCGCGGCCTTTCTGGCATTGGAGCTGGCCGGCAAGGACATGGTACTGCCGGGCAATATGCAGCAGGGCACCGCACGGTTGCTGGCGCCACACATCGATGGCCTGATCAGCCGCCAGCATTTTGCCGAGCTGGATTGTCCGCGTCTGGAACTCGAGGAGCACCCGCTACCGGAGGATTTTCTGCCCCCGAGCCCACGGGATATCACTATCACTCTCTTTACCTCCGGCTCCACCGGAGAGCCCCAGGCCATCGAAAAACGTCTTGGCCTGCTGGAGGCCGAACTGCACATGCAGCAGCGGCAGTGGCACGAAGCCGTTGCCCGGCTGCCGGTGCTGGCCACGGTCAGCCATCAACATATCTACGGTCTTCTTCACGCCGTGCTCTGGCCCTTTCTGCGTGGAGCGGCCTTTGTGAATGAGATCTGCCAATATCCGGAAGAGCTGGCGGCAAGGGCGGAGCAGTTGGCGCCGGTGGTACTGGTTTCCAGCCCCACTCATTTGGCGCGTTTGCCCCAGGTGCCGGTTTTTGCGGAGGGGTGTGATTGTTTCCGCGGGGTCTTTTCTTCCGGCGGTCTGCTCGATACCGAATCCGCTCTGGCGCTGTCTGAGCTGCTGGGACAAGCACCCATTGAAATTCTTGGCAGCACCGAGACCGGTGGCGTGGCCTGGCGTCAGCAGCAGCCCCAGGCATCCAGCCAACGCTGGGCTCCCCTGCCCGGGGTCGAAATTGATTGTGATGCCGGCACTGGTTGCCTGAAAGTGCGGGCTCCCCATCTGGATGCGGAGCAACTGATGGGCGACAGGGTCAGCGTCCACGGCGACGGTACTTTTGTGCTTCAGGGGCGCGCGGATCGTATCGTCAAGGTCGAGGGCAAGCGCCTGTCCATTACCGAAATGGAACGCCGCCTGCAAGCTTCGGAGCTGGTCAGCGATGCGCGCATAGCCGTGATGCGCGCCAAGCGCGAAGAGGTGGGGGCGGTGGTGGTACTTAATGAGGCCGGTCGCGAGAGTCTGGCGCAGCTGGGTAAACTGCCGTTGAACAAACAGCTTTGCAGCGAACTGCTGGCCTGGTTCGAGCGGCCGGTGCTGCCGCGCCGGTGGCGCTACGTCGCTGAACTTCCACGCAATGCTCAGGGCAAGATCACCGCCAGCGAACTTGAGCGAATTTTGAAGAGAGACGTCTGATGGAGTTGCCAGACCTTATCGCCGAAACCCGGCCCCACGAAAACCAGGTGTCGCTGCGGATTGCCCTGCAACCGGAGCAGAGCTGCTTTCGTGGCCATTTCGACGGCGCGCCGGTTCTGGCGGGCGTGATTCAAGTCGATTGGGCCATAATGTTTGCTCAACAGAAGTTCCAGCGTCGATGGCAGTTTCGCGGACTGCAATCGGTTAAATTCCAGCGTCTGATTCTGCCCCCCGTCGAACTGCAACTGGACATCGAATATCTGCCCCAGCGACAGCTGCTCAAATTCAGCTACAGGGATGCCGAAAACATCGATTCCGGCAGTTATTCCAGCGGTGCCGCCCAGGTGACGGAGATGGGTGATGACTAAACCGGCATTCGCGCCCTGTGTGGTGATTCCCATCTTCAATCACGCCACTACGGTTCCAGCACTACTGGAACAGTTGTCAGCCTATCGACTGCCTTGCATCCTCATCAATGACGGCAGCGATGGTGACGCCACCGAATGCCTGCGTCGGCTGGTGGAGCAGCAGCCGGACCTGGTCCTGGAAGAGCAGTTTCCCAATCAGGGCAAGGGTGCCGCTGTTATGCGCGGTCTGCGCAAGGCGGGAGATCTGGGTTACAGTCATGCGGTCCAGGTGGACGCCGATGGCCAGCACTGTATTGAGGATCTGCCGCGATTAATGGATGCCGCCCGCACCTGCCCCGAGGCGCTGATTACAGGAATCCCCGTCTATGACCACTCGGTACCGCGGGGCCGCTTGATTGGCCGCTACATCACCCATTTCTGGGTGTGGGTGGAAACCCTGTCCCTGAGGATCAGGGATTCCATGTGCGGCTTTCGCGTCTACCCTCTTGCCGGCACCCTGGCTTTGATCGATCAGGTTGCGCTGGGCAAGCGTATGGATTTCGATACCGAAATCATGGTGCGTTTGCACTGGCGCGGACTGAAGGTGATTTCCATTGCCAGCCGGGTCATCTATCCCGAAAATGGCACCTCCAATTTTCGCCTCTGGCGCGACAACTGCTCCATTAGCTGGATGCACACGCGACTGGTGTTGGGCATGCTGCCGCGCATTCCCCTGTTGCTGTGGCGCAACCTGACCGGCTACTACCGGCTTGACAGAGATACGCAGGCTTGACCGTGACAGATAAAGCATCATCCCAGCGACAGGCCAGCCAGTGGACGCGCACCCGGGAACGCGGCAGCTACACCGCCATGCGCCTGCTGGTCTGGTTGTACCGCTACGGGGGCAATCTGCTGCTGTCGCCGGTACTCTACTGTGCAGTGTCCTATTTTTTTGTCAGCCGCCGGTCGACGCGGCGTTATTCCCGACTGTATCTGCAACGCGCCATGCCGGGCCGTGTCACCCAGTGGGACCTGTGGCGGCACCAGATGGCATTTGCGCGAGCGCTCATGTACCGCATCCGCGCCTGGATGGGCAAGATACCGGATGCGGATGTGGATTTTCCCCAGCGCGACCAGCTGCATGCGATGAAGAAACGCGGACAGGGGGTTCTTTTCCTGGGTGCGCACCTGGGCAATCTGGACATGTTCCGCGCCATGGTGAAACCTGGGCAGAGCTTCGTGCTGAACATCATAGTGCACACCCGCCACGCAAAAAAATTCAACCGTCTGTTGCATCGGATCAACCCTCAGGTGCGGGTCAATTTGTTGCAGGTGGATCAGATAACCCCGGAAACAGCGATGCTGCTGCGCTCCAAGCTGGACGATGGCGAAGCCGTGGTTCTGCTCGCCGACCGGATCCCGCCCGGCACCGAATCCCGCCACTACACCACGGACTTTCTCGGCAGCCGTGCCCGTTTTCCGCTGGGCCCTTTCTGGCTGGCGGTTTTGCTGAAAGTGCCCGTATTTTTTATGACCAGTGTGTATACTGGTTCTGGGTATCAAGTGGTTGTTGAGCCTCTGCTCGAAGACTCTCCCCCTGTTTCCCGTCATGAACGCGAGCGCGTCGCGCGCGAACTCTTCGATGCCTATGTCGCGGAGTTGGAGCAATTGTGTCGGCGCTTTCCGCTGCAATGGTTCAATTTTTACGATTTCTGGCTGGACGATACTGACAATAACGATACCGATACCGGCAATAATAGTAACAGTCACAGCCACCCCGAGCACATTCACAGGAGTTCTATTCCGCAATGACTCAAGACAAGTCCGCGTCACCGATCGAATTCGGCGCGCATAGCATTCGCATCGAAGATGTAGTGGCGATTGCCGACAACAGGATCCCCGTGCAGATGACCGGCGATCCGAAATCCCTGGCGCGCATTTCCGCCGGCTCCCGCTTTCTGGAAGACCTGTGGAAGGAAGAAGGGGTTATCTACGGTGTGACCACCGGCTACGGTGACTCCTGTACGGTCACCATTCCGCCCCATCTGGTGGAAGAGCTGCCCACCCACTTGACCCGTTTCCACGGCTGCGGCCTTGGCGATACCTTCGACCCCCGCACCGGGCGCGCCATACTGGCTTCGCGCCTGGCGTCGCTCAGCCGCGGTTATTCCGGTGTGCGTATCGAGCTATTGCAGCGTCTGGTGGATATGCTCAACCGAGGCATAGTGCCGGTGGTGCCCCAGGAGGGGTCGGTCGGCGCCAGTGGCGATCTGACGCCGCTTTCCTATGTCGCCGCTGCGCTGATCGGCGAGCGCGAAGTTTTCTATCGCGGCGAGCGCGTTGCCACGAGCAGCGCCCTGGCAGCGGAAGGGCTCACGCCGCTGCAATTGCGTCCCAAGGAGGGGCTGGCGATCATGAACGGCACGGCGGTGATGACGGCCGTGGCCTGTCTCGCCTATGAGCGCGCCCGCTATCTCACCAAACTGACGACCAAAATCACCTCCATGGTAAGTGTCGCGCTGAAGGGCAACGCCAACCATTTCGACGAGAAACTTTTTTCGGTCAAGCCCCACCCCGGGCAGAGCCAGATCGCCGCCTGGATTCGCTCGGACCTGAAAAGCAATGTGGTCGCCCGCAATTCGGACCGCCTGCAGGACCGATATTCCGTCCGTTGCGCGCCCCACATCATCGGCGTGCTTCAGGATTCCATGGGCTGGCTGCGCAGCTTTATCGAAATCGAACTCAACAGCGCCAACGACAACCCCATTATCGACGGCGAGGAGGAGCACGTGCTCCACGGTGGCCACTTCTACGGCGGCCATATCGCCTTCGCCATGGACAGCATGAAAAATGCCGTGGCCAATCTGGCGGATCTGGTCGACCGGCAAATGGCCCTGCTCATGGACACCAAGTTCAACAACGGCTTGCCGCCGAATTTATCCGGTGCCGCGCCCGACCGGGCGATGATCAACCACGGTTTCAAGGCGGTGCAGATAGGCACCTCGGCCTGGACCGCCGAAGCTTTGAAAAACACCATGCCCGCCAGCGTTTTCTCCCGTTCCACCGAATGTCACAACCAGGACAAAGTGAGCATGGGCACCATAGCCGCGCGGGATTGCATTCGCGTGCTGGAGCTGACCGAACAGGTCGCCGCCGCCGGTTTGCTGGCCGCCACCCAAGCCCTGCATCTTCGCAAAAGTGACGACGGTTTTGATCAGGCGGCCATCACACCGGAACTGGAACGCATGATGGCGCAGGTGCAGGAGTTCTTCGAGATTCTCGACGAGGACCGACCCCTGGAGCCGGTACTGCGCCACACCCTGGAACTCATTCGTCGTCGCGAGTGGATCCTCTATGGCGAGGATGCGATGGTGGATCCGTCACCCTTATGATCGAAACGTCACTGACAGGCGGCGAGTCGCCGGTGGACCTGACTCCGGGTCGCTGGCAGTCGGAAATTGAAATCACCGTGCCCTTCTACGACGTGGACAGCATGCAGGTTGCATGGCACGGCAACTACATCAAGTACTTCGAGGACGCGCGCTGCCGCCTGCTCGAGGAGCTCGGCTGCAACTACGATCACATGGCCGCTTCTGGTTATATGTGGCCGGTGGTGGACATGCGCCTCAAGTACGTGAAGCCGGCACGCTTCAAGCAGCGGTTGCGCGTGATTGCGACCATAAGTGAGTGGCAGGTGCGTCTGAAAATCGATTACCGTATCGTGGATGCGGCAACGGCGGAATTGCTTACCAAGGGCTACACCATTCAGGTTGCCGTGGATATAGCCACGCGGGAAATGTGTTTTGCCACACCGGATGTGTTTCGCCAGAAGCTGGGAGTCATGTCATGAGATCAGGGTTGAAATATCTGGGCGTGCTCGCACTGGGTTTGATTTGTGTCACCGCCCGGGCCGATGTTTTCAGTTACCCCGTTGCCGGCAATCAGGCCAGCATCACAAGCCTGGAGCGGCTGGCCGGGAAGTTCGCTGCCCAGACCAACCTCAAGGGCGAGTTCGTCCAGGAAAAATTTCTGTCGGTGCTGACCAAGCCCCTGCGCTCCCGTGGATTTTTCAGTGTCTCGGCTGGCGCCTTTGACTGGCGCATCACTCACCCATTCTCGGTCAGCTATCACTACGCCGATGGCGAGCTCTATAAGCAAACCGAGGACAGCCGCGAACTGGTCGAGCCCGCGGATGATCCCATGCTTTATGGATTTTTCGTGTTTTTCAGCTCCATCTTCGACATGTCCCAGGCAGAGCTGCAAAAGATGTTTGAGCTCTACTTTACCCACACCGACGACGGCTGGGTGCTGGGGCTGCTGCCGAGGGACGATCTACTCAAGCGTTCCATGCAATCCATAGTGGTGGAGGGTCACGAAATTTCGGGAGTTGAAGAAGACGCACCGATGGCGGATGACGTTATGACAGTCATCATCAGCAAGGTCAGCATTCACGAACCGAGCGGAGACTATTCGCAACTGCTGTTCAGTTACTGACACATTGGCGACATTGCATATGATGAAAACCCTGCGTTATGTGTTCCTTCTTCTGGCCGCCGTGCTTGTGGTGCTGGCCAGCACCGTTCTGCCGAAAGTGACATTCGACAGCGATATGATGGCGCTGTTTCCGCAGGACGCGAGGAACCCCGCCGTCGCCAAAGCCAACGAGTTGCTGGAGGAGGGCGTTACCCGCAAAATCTTCTTCCTGCTGTCGTCCTCGGACTGGCAGGACACCTTGCGCGCGGTGCCTCTGTTCGAGCAGGCCCTGTCTGCCTGTGATTGCATTGCCGCCGTGTCCGCGCGCCAGAACATGGATAACCTGGTCGAGTTGCAACAGCACTATCAGCAGTTTGCATCGATGCTTCTGTCGCAGAAGGATCGGGTGCTGCTTGAGGAAGAGCAGGGCCAGGTGCTGATCGAAGCGGCGCTGCAGGAGCTGATGGCCAATCCCGCCAGTCTGTCCACCGCCGAGCTCATGGGCGACCCCCTGTCCACCCTCGACGCGTATCTGGCCAGTCTGCAAGGGCAGACATCCGGTCGCGGCGCCATTGAGGACGGCTATATCTACTTTGATGACGCCAGCGCCGACCGCCGCTACCTGTTGGTGACCGCGGACATTGCCGGCTCCCCTTACGGCCTCGACGTTCAATCGGCCGTGCACGAGACGATTAACAATGCGCGAGCGCGGTTTGCCGAGGCGGTGCAGGACCCGGATATCGTGCAGACGGGAGTCTTCTTTTATGCCCGCGCCGGCACCGAGCAGGCGCGGGCGGAAGTCTCCACCATAGGTGTGGGTTCACTGGTCGGCATCATTGTGATTTTCCTGCTGGTGTTTCGCTCGTTGGGCCTGTTGCTGCTGGCCATGGTTCCGACGACTGCCGGCGTTGTCGCCGGCCTGATCCTGTGTCAGTTGATCTTCGGCAGTGTTCACGTTATAGCGCTGGTGTTCGGCGCCAGTCTGATAGGCGTGTCCATTGACTACTCTCTGCACTTTCTCTGTAAGCGGCAAGCCATGGGGCTGGGCTGGCAGCCGCGAGTGGGGCTGCGCAAAGTCATAGTCGGGCTGTCGCTGGGTTTGCTGACCACAACGGCGGGCTATCTCGGTTTTGTCATAGCCGGCTTTCCTGGATTCAAGCAGGTTGCCGTCTTTTCCTGCGCCGGTTTGTTGGTCTCTTATATGGTTGTGGTGGGTTTTTACCCCTGGATTCTCGGGTCCCCCGACAAGCGTATGCCGCCCCAGTCCCTGCGCCTCAAACTGACGGCCTATCTGGCGGCGGCACGACGCTATCTGCCCTGGATAAAGAGACCGGAAATCGCCGCGCCCCTGCTGGTAATTGCGATTGGCGGGCTTTGGCAGTTACAGATGCTGGACGACATACGCGCCATGCAACTTCCCAATTCAGAACTCCAGGCACAGGAAGCCCGCTTCCGGGAAGTCGTGGGCCAGGTTACCGCCATGCAGTATCTGCTGGTGGAAGGTGATACCCAGGAGGCGCTGCTGCAAAAGCTGGAACAGTTGCAAGCGCCGCTACGGGAAGCCCAGACCGCTGGCGCCATTGACGGCTTCACTAACCTGACAAGTTGGCTGCCGTCAAAAGCCACGCAGCAGGACAACAATGCACTGGTGCTCGAACAACTGATAGACAAGGGTCTGCTGGACATCTACCTGGATACGCTGGGCGTCAAGGACGCGGCACGAGCGCAGATCATTAATAGTTTCACTCAGCCCGCCGCTGACTTTCTGACCATCGACAAAATAATCGACTCACTCGAAAAACTGCTGAGACGGCCACTTTATTTCAGCAGCGAGGGCAAGCATTACAGTCTGGTGCTGCTTGATGACCTGCACAACACCGAGCCTCTGCGGGAGCTGGCCGAAACCAGTGACAATGTTCTATGGGTGGACCGGGTAGCAACCACCAACGAGCTGCTGCAGCAGTATCGCGAGAGAGCCAGCATGGTGCTCGCCGCGGCCTACGCCGTCATATTTCTGTTACTGAGTCTGCGCTATGGTTTACGCGGAGCCCTCGCCGTAATCATGCCGCCCCTGCTGGCGTCAGTCTTCGTTCTGGTGGTGTTTGGCTGGTTCGGCATAGGCCTGAGCGTGTTCAATATTGTGGCGCTGCTGCTGGTGCTCGGCATAGGCATCGATTCAACCCTGTTTCTGCGGGAGAGCGGCGGACGCGGCTACGACACCCTCTTTGCTGCTCTCCTGTCGACACTGACCACTCTTTTATCATTTGGACTTTTGGCGCTGAGCGCGACCCATGCCATTTTCAGCTTCGGTCTGACCGTATTGTTGGGTATTGTCATGAGCTTTCTCTTGGCGCCACTCTCCATAAAACCCGTAACATCTCAATAAGAATTAAGGATTTTTATGTCGTCTCTACCAGAAAATGTCGATGTATTGATTATTGGCGCGGGTCCCTCAGGCGCTATTTCCTCGGCGCTGTTGAATCAGCAGGGCCACAAGGTGCTGGTGCTGGAAAAACAGCAGTTTCCGCGCTTTTCCATTGGCGAAAGTCTGTTGCCGCAGTGCATGAGCTTCGTCGAGGAAGCGGGTATGCTGGACGCCGTCAATCGGTTTGGTTTCCAGTACAAGAACGGTGCCGCCTTCCGCCGCAACGAGGAATATACCGACTTCGATTTCCGTGAAAAATTCAGCGAGGGCCCGGCGACAACCTTCCAGGTCGAGCGCGGTCTGTTCGACAAGCTGCTGGCTGATCAGGCGGCCGAACAGGGCGTGGATATTCGCTATCAACACACCATCACCGGTATGGATTTCAGCGGCGAGGGCGTGGTGGCGAGTGTCACCGATGCCGAGGGTCAGCCCCGGTCCGTCGCCGCCAAATTCGTATTGGATGCCAGCGGCTTCGGCCGTGTGCTGCCGAGGCTATTGCAGTTGGAGTCACCTTCGAACTTTCCCGTGCGCAAGGCCATCTTTACCCATATTGATGATCATATGGCCGAAGGCGATTTTGATCGCAGCAAGATTCTGATTACGGTACACCCCGAGGAAAAGGATATCTGGTTCTGGACCATTCCCTTCAGCGGCGGTAAGTGCTCGCTCGGCATAGTGGCCCGCGCGGAGCAAATCGATGCCCGGGATGGCGCCACGACCCTCGACAAGATCAAGCAACTGGTGGCCGAGGCACCCCGGCTGCAACATGTACTGCGCAACGCCGAATACAATTATGCCGCACAGGAATTGATGGGTTACTCGGCCAACGTCAAGGGGCTGACAGGTGACAAATATGCGCTGCTCGGCAATGCCGGTGAGTTCCTGGATCCCGTCTTCTCGTCTGGTGTCACCATCGCCATGCGTTCCGCCAGCATGGCCAGCAAGGTTCTGCATCGCCAGCTCAGGGGCGAGAGCGTGGATTGGCAAGCCGACTACGCGGAGCCCCTGAAGAAGGGTATCGATACCTTCCGCGTGTTTGTCGATGCCTGGTACGAAGGTCGCTTCCAGGATGTCATCTTTTACCAGAACAAGGAAAAAAACGTGCACGAAATGATCTGCGCGATCCTCGCCGGTTACGCCTGGGATGAAAAAAACCCGTACGTGGCCGAACCCCTGCGTCGGCTCAATGCCCTCGCCGAGCTCTGTCGCTAGCGTTTAACCATGGCGGCGCTTGAGCCAGACAATGACGTCGTGATTTGGCGGCTGGTGTTGGTGATCGGACTGTTTTGGCTCACGGGCTGCGCCAGTCATCAGCCCGTATTGCCACAAGATTGCCTGACGGCGGGCGACGCTCGTCTTGCTGGTCAATTCGCGCTGGTGGTGACGCCGATTGCCGAATCAGGTATTGCGAAGGACCCATCCAATCGCCGGGTGCTGATCGCCAGTCAATGGCAAAATGAGCAATTGCGATTTGTGGGTTTTAACGCAATCGGCGCCAAGCTGTTTCACGGTCATATGGCGCAAGGGCAATTCATGACAGAGGCGTCCCCTCTTTACCGGGGAGCGGCAGTGGAATCCCTGATGTGGGGCCTGCTGGTCCACCAACTGGGAACGCATCTGCCGGCCTGCTGGCCGCAGGGTCAAGTGCGGAAGGAAAGTAACCGGTTTGTCCTCTATCAGGACAAACAAGTGGTTTACCGCAGCTCGGCTTCGGGCCAGTTCACGCTGCCCTCCGAAAATGTGGCGGTGCGGATTGAGCGACTGGAATGATCGCGGAAGCGGAAAGCGCGCTAGGTAAAGGTAAGATAGGCAAGGTAAGCAGAGACTACGACAAAACGACATGCAATTTTATCTGAACAATCTCGGCATTCTGAATGCGCTGGGCAGCGGCAAAACCCAGGTGCTGGAAAACCTGCTGGCCGGTTCGCGCCAGGGGCTCAAGCCGTGTGACTGGGTGCCCGACAAGCAGACCTGCACCGCTGCGGTGAGCGCCAGTCTGCCCGCTGTGCCGGCGTCTCTGGAGGTCTGGGGCAGCCGCAATTTGCAGCTCGCCATCGCTGCGGTCGAACAGATACGGCCAGATATAGACGCGGCCATTGCGCGGTACGGCGCCGAGCGTATCGCCCTGGTGGCCGGTACCAGTACCTCGGGCATCGCCGAGGGTGAAGCGGCCGCTGCGGGTCTTGCTCAGGATGGCAGGGCGCCGGCGAATTACCACTACCGTCAGCAGGAAATCGGCAATTTGGCGGAACTGCTGGCCGGGCATCTGCAATTAGCCGGCCCTGCCTATACCCTGTCCACAGCCTGTTCTTCCAGTGCCCACGCCCTGGGTTCCGCGCGCCGCCTGCTCGCCGCCGGTGTGGTGGACGCCGTGGTGGTGGGGGGTGCCGACAGTCTCTGCCGCCTCACGGTCAACGGTTTCTCCGCACTGGAGTCCGTGGCCGAGGGGGTGACCAATCCTTTCAGCCGCAACCGCAGCGGCATCAACATCGGTGAAGGCGCGGCCTTTTTTCTGATGACGCGGGAGCCCTGTACCGAGGAAAGTGCCGAGGAAAGTACCGAGGCCATCGAACTTCTGGGGGTGGGCGCCTCATCTGACGCCCACCACATATCCGCGCCGGAGCCCAGCGGCACCGGTGCGGAGCGCGCCATCCGCGAAGCTCTGGCTCAGGCCGGGCTCGACCCCGAAGCCGTGGACTATGTCAACCTGCACGGTACTGGCACCAAACTCAATGACGCCATGGAAGCGGGCGTTACGGTGCGCCTGTTTGGCGAGGCGGTGCCCTGTAGCAGCAGCAAGGGGCAGATTGGCCACACGCTGGGCGCCGCTGGCGCTACCGAAGCGGGGCTTTGCTGGCTGGCTCTAAGCTCTTACAATGCGCGCGGTCTATTGCCGCCCCACTGTTGGGATGGTGAGCGGGATCCGGAGCTGGCGCCGATACAGCTGGTTGAACAGAATACGGTGCTGGAAAAACTGGCCGAGGCAGAGGCGCGGACGGTATTTCTGAGCAGTTCCTTCGCCTTCGGCGGCAACAACGCGGCTGTACTCATCGGTCGTACAACCGGTGGGAGTCGGCATGAAGGTTGAAGACTATATTCGCCACCGCCCGCCCATGAGGCTGGTGGAGGAAGTGGTGGAGGGCGGTGAAGACGGCGTCTCCACAACACTGGTGATCCGCCGGGATTCCACCTTCTTCAGCGAGCAACTGAAGGGTGTGCCGGGCTGGGTGGGTCTGGAGTATATGGCGCAGACAGCCGCTGTCTGGGTGGGCATGGATGACCTGCGCCACCAGCGTCCGGTGGAGCTGGGCTTTCTGGTCAGTGCGCGCCAGTATCAGGTGAAGCAGCCGGTATTTCCATTGGACAGCCACCTGCGGGTCACCGTCAGACGGCAGTTTGGCGAGGACGGCATAGTCGTCTTCAATGGCGAGATCCGCTCGGATAATGGCGAGGAACTCGCCAGCGCCCACTTTACCGCCTACCGGCCAGACGATGTGAACGCATATTTAAGAGGAGAAATCAGATGACGCGGCGCGTGTTGGTGACAGGGTCCAGCCGGGGTATTGGCAAGGCCGTGGCGTTGCGTCTGGCGGCGCAGGGTTTTGATATAGCCGTGCACTGCCGTGGCAACCGCGAGGCGGCCGAGCTGGTAGCGGCGGAAGTGAAGGAACTCGGCCGCCAAAGCTGCATATTACAGTTCGACGTGGCCGACCGCGCGGCTGCGAAGCAGGCCATAACCGGAGATATTGAAGCCAAGGGCGCCTACTATGGCGTAGTGTGCAATGCCGGTATCACGCGGGACAATGCCTTCCCCGCCATGGCCGACGAGGAATGGGACAGCGTTATACACACCAATCTGGACGGCTTCTACAATATCCTCAAGCCAGCCGTTATGCCCATGGTGCAGGCGCGGCAGGGTGGCCGCATAGTGGCCCTGTCATCCATAGCCGGTATCGCTGGCAATCGCGGCCAGGTTAACTATAGTGCCACTAAGGCCGGATTGATCGGCGCCACCAAGTCCCTGGCGCTGGAATTGGGCAAACGAAAGATTACCGTTAATTGTGTGGCGCCGGGCATCATAGAGACGGATATGATCGATGAAGTCTTTGCCACGGAAGCCAAAAAAATGATTCCGCTGCGCCGGTTCGGTTCAGTGGACGAAGTCGCCAGCTTGGTAAATTTTCTGATGAGTGATGAAGCAGCTTATATAACCCGACAAGTCATCTCCGTTAACGGAGGCATGCTCTGATGCGGCGGGTAGTGATTACCGGCATGAGCGGCATCAGTGCCCTCGGCCACGACTGGCCGAGCGTGGAAGCCAACCTGCGCGCCGGACGCAACAAGATTCAGCGGATTGCGGATTGGGACGATATTGATGGGCTCAATACGCGCCTGGGTGCCCCGGTGACGGATTTCGAAACCCCGGCCCACTATCCCCGCAAAAAACTGCGCAGCATGGGTCGGGTATCGGTCATGGCCGTGCGCGCCAGTGAAGTCGCCCTGGAACAGGCCGGGCTGCTCGGCAGTGATGAGCTGGTCAATGGCAGTGCCGGCGTCTCCTACGGTTCCTGTATAGGCACCGGCACCGAGGTGCCCGCGCTCACCCGGGTGCTACAGGACAGAACCACTATCGGCCTCAACGCAGCAACCTATCTGAAGACCATGACCCACACGGCCACGGTTAATATCGGACTTTACTTCGGCATGACCGGCCGCATCATTCCCACCGCCTCGGCCTGTACCTCCGGCAGCCAGGGTCTGGGATACGCCTACGAAGCCATCAAGTACGGCATGCAGGACATCATGATTGCCGGCGGCGGCGAAGAGTTTTCGGTGATGCCGGTGGCGGTATTCGACACCATGTTCGCCACCAGCATGCGCAATGACCACCCGGAACTGTCGCCGCGACCCTTCGACCGGGACCGGGACGGTCTGGTGATCGGCGAGGGCGCCGGTTCACTGATTCTGGAAGAATACGAGCACGCCAAGGCGCGGGGAGCGACCATCTTCGGGGAGATCGCCGGATTCGGCACCAACTCCGACGGCGCTCACGTCACGGAACCCGCCGAAGCCACCATGGCCGAGGCCATGCGGCTGGCATTGCGGGACGCCGGCATAGGCCCCGAGCAGATCGGTTACGTCAATGCACACGGCACAGCGACGGCCAAGGGCGATGTGGCGGAAACCCGCGCGACTCAGTCGGTGCTGGGCGCTGGCAAACCCATCAGTTCCCTGAAAAGCTACATCGGCCACAGCCTGGGTGCCTGTGGTGCCCTGGAAGCCTGGTGGACCCTGGAGATGCTGCGCCACGGCTGGTATGCCCCCACCATTAACCTGGACAATGTGGATCCCGACTGCGGTGACCTCGATTACATCACCGGCGCGGGACGCGAAATGCAACATGAATATGCAATGACCAACAATTTCGCGTTTGGTGGTGTCAATACGTCACTGGTCATTAAACGACTCTAGCAGGAACCCCAGTGCGCCTCTGTCATGGAATGATTATCGCTACTCTGGTTATAGCAGGCGTTATAGCCGGCCTGCTCCAGGCCTGCAGCATCACGTCCAAGCCCCTACCCACGCTTACCTACGCGGCACCCGCGGCCGCACGTGATCCCGGCTACGCCGAGCGGCGTTTGCTGGTTTTTCTGCGGGGTATCGGCGGAAGCGTCGAAAACTTTGCCGATTCCGGTATGATTGCAGCGGCACAGGCCCGCTATCCGAATCTGGACGTTTGGGTGCCCGACGCCCATATCGGTTACTACTACAAACGCAGCATACTCAGGCGCCTGCAAGAGGACATAATCGACAGGGCAAAGCAACGCGGGTACAAGCGTATTGATTTCGCCGGTGTATCCCTGGGAGGTTTCGGCAGTCTTCTTTATCTGGAGTGCTGCCAGCAAAACATCGACAAGGTTGTGCTGATTTCACCCTATTCCGGCGAACCCGGAACTCATGCCAGCATTGCCAGGATCGAAGATCTCCGCAACTGGAAGCCACCGGCGGGTACCGAGGACTTTGAGTTGGATCTATGGT
Organism: uncultured Cellvibrionaceae bacterium; assembly: GCA_964515945.1. GTDB lineage: Bacteria > Pseudomonadota > Gammaproteobacteria > Pseudomonadales > Cellvibrionaceae > CAYQQJ01. The sequence goes on along the minus strand of CAZEWY010000007.1, from coordinate 6,310 downwards.
TCTGGATCGCCAACAACCAGCCTTTATTCAACAGCGGGCGTATCTGGTTGGGTTATGGCAATCAGGATTATCTGACCGGGCAGGACCTGCTGGCTGAACGCCTGCCGGAAAGTCAGGTCCTGATCGTGGATGGCGACCACAGCGACGAGGTATTTGCCAGAATCTGGGATAAATTATTAGAAAAAGGCGCGCTTGACTGATAAATAACACCATGTGCGCTTTATTGGTCATCCATCACCCACCCACATATGAAACCCAACCATGCATACTGATTGCCTGATTGTCGGCGCCGGAGCGGCTGGCCTTATGTGTGCCATCACCGCCGCCAGGCGAGGGCGCAAGGTCACGGTGGTGGATCATGCCAACAAGCCTGGTAAAAAAATCCTTATGTCCGGCGGCGGGCGTTGCAACTTCACCAACCTGTGGGTGGAGCCCGCGAATTTCCTGTCCGCCAACCCGCATTTCTGCAAATCCGCCCTCAGTCGCTATACGCAATACGATTTCATTGCCCTGATGGACAAGCATGGCCTCGCTTTTCACGAAAAGGCCAGGGGCCAATTGTTCTGCGACAACAAAGCCAGGGACCTGCTCAACATCCTGCTCGACGAATGTGACAGCGCCGGAGTGATCATCCACACCGGTACCAGCATCAAAGCCATCAAAAGCGCGAAAACGGGCGGCTTCCAGGTGGAATCCAGCCTCGGCGAAATTGCCGCCAGCTCCCTTGTAGTGGCTACCGGCGGCCTCTCCATTCCCACCATGGGCGCCACCGGCTTCGGCTACGACGTCGCCCGACAGTTTGGCCTCAAGGTCACCGAACGCGCCGCCGCCCTGGTGCCTTTTACACTCTCGCGCCAGGATCTGGCGTCTCTCACAGGCCTTGCCGGCGTGAGCATGCCCGTCGCCGTCAGCTGTGGCGACACCACTTTCAATGAAGACATGCTGATCACCCATAAAGGGCTGAGCGGTCCCGCCATACTGCAAATTTCCAACTATTGGCAACCGGGGGGCAGCATCAATATTGATTTGCTTCCCGGCAAAAGTCTCGCCTCCCTCTGGCAAGGCTGGCGCGAACAGGGCGCAAAGGCGGAACTGAAAAACCTGCTCGCCGAGCATCTGCCCAAACGCTTCGTACAGGCGTGGCTTGACCAGCGCGGCGGCAGTAAACCTGTACAGCAATACACACCCGAGCAAATCACCAACCTGGACACGCAACTGCACCACTGGAATCTGACACCCGCCGGCACCGAAGGCTACCGCACCGCCGAAGTCACGCGCGGCGGCGTCAATACCGATGACGTATCCTCCAAAACTTTCGAAGCCAAAGCCGTACCGGGTTTATATTTTGTGGGGGAAGTACTGGATGTCACCGGTTGGCTGGGCGGCTTTAACTTTCAGTGGGCCTGGGCCTCGGGGTATTGTGCGGGGCTTTATGTGTGAGGGTTTGAAAAATCTTCCTAAGCCAACTTCTGCATTGGCTCGTTCAACTTTAGCCAGTAATAGCGGCCCCCATTTGAGGCCGCTTTGGCCGGCATTCATCAGCCGCTGACTTTGTCCAGCGCCTGATCAATATCGGCGATGATGTCATCCACATGTTCAATGCCGATGGACAGGCGTACCAGGTCTTCGGGAACACCCGCGCTGGCCAGTTCCTCGGTGTTGAGCTGCCGGTGTGTGGTTGTGGCGGGGTGGCAGGCCAGGGACTTGGCGTCGCCGATGTTGACCAACCGCAGGATCATCTGTAGCGCGTCAATGAATTCGGTGCCGCCTTGTTTGCCGCCCTTGATGCCGAAGCTCAGGATGCCCGAAGCCCGACCGCCGGTAATTTTCTGACACAGCGCGTGATAGGGGCTGTCGGGCAGCGCCGCGTAGCTCACCCAGTTGACCTTGGGGTGCTGCTGTAAATGGCGGGCAACGGCCAGAGTATTGTCGCAGTGCCTTTCCATGCGCAGCCCCAGAGTTTCCAGGCCTTGCATAATCAGAAATGCACTGTGAGGCGACAGTGCCGAGCCGGTATTGCGCAGGGGTACGACACGGCAGCGGCCGATATAGGCGGCGGCGCCCAGCGCCTCTGTGTAAACCACATCGTGGTAGGACGGGTCCGGCTCGTTGAGCATCGGGAAGCGCGCCTTGTTGGCCACCCAGTCGAATTTACCGGAATCCACAATCACGCCACCGACGGTGGTGCCGTGGCCGCCGATATATTTGGTCAATGAGTGAACCACGATGTCCGCCCCCAGCTCGAACGGCCGGCACAGAAAAGGCGTGGCTACGGTACTGTCTACAATCAGCGGTACACCGTGGCGGTGAGCGATTTCCGCCAGCTGCTCCAGGTCGACAATATTGCCGGCCGGGTTGCCGATGGACTCGCAGAAGATTGCACGGGTTTTGTCGTCGATGAAGCTTTCCACCCGGTCATAATCGTCGAAGGAGGCCATGCGGACCTCAATCCCCTGACGCGGCAAACTGTGAGCAAACAGATTGTAGGTGCCGCCATAGAGTTGGGTGGTGCTGATGATATTGTCCCCCGCACTGGCGATGCACTGAATGGCGTAGGTGATGGCGGCCATGCCCGAGGCCACGGCCAGTGCGGCGACACCGCCTTCCATAGCCGCCATTCGGGCTTCCAGGACGGCTGTGGTGGGATTCATGATGCGTGTATAGATATTTCCTTCCACTTTAAGATCAAACAGATCCGCTCCGTGCTGGGTGTCGTCGAAGGTGTAGGATGTGGTCTGGTAGATAGGCACTGCCGCCGCACGGGTTGCGGGATCGGACTTGTAGCCTTCATGCAGGGCGAGGGATTCAAGCTTCATTGTGATCTCCTTTTGTGGTCTTGGTCACGGCCATAGGGTCGGTATCATTCTAGATGTCAAGGATGGGCAATCTCAAGGTGGTTGATGCGCGGTATTCATTGCCTGTGACAGCCTGTACTCTGGGTTATGCCGTGACGATTGATTTACACATCTCAAGCCGGATTTTTAATAGAGTGCTTTAGTTCAGGAGGCGATATGGAAAACGATGAAACACAAATTCGGGAGCTGGTATCGAGCTGGATGGCCGCCACGAAATCCGGTGATATCGAGACCATTCTGTCACTGATATGCGATGACGCTGTTTTTCTTGTTCCCGGGCAGTCGGTTATGCGCAAGAGCGATTTCGAGACCGCAGCGGCCGCCCAGCAAGGGGGAGATGCACCGCAGTTCGACGGCACCAGTGAAATTCAGGAGATAAAGGTCCTCGGCGATTGGGCGTTTATGTGGGCCAAACTCACCGTTATGGTGACACCGCCAGGCGGCGAGACAGTCACTCGCGCGGGGCATACGCTGTCTATCCTGAGGAAGGAAAATGGCAAATGGCGGCTTGCCCGCGATGCCAATATGCTGGCGCCATAAATCCCTGCATGCTCATGTCGTGCGGAGCAGCCGCATTTATTCAAAGCGAATGGCGCAAGCCGTAGATTCTCCGGCGTATCAACCTGATGCCCGGTAGCGAGATTTTCCCCTTAAATCAAACGCTTATTCTGGCGCTTATATCATTTCCTGCAATTGGCGGGCGGCTCGCCCGATCTGTGTCTATACTTCCCGAGAAGCCCCCGTTCCCGGGGCTCCCGTCGCTTTAATAGGTATTCTTTAGGTGTATTTATCTGTACTTCTGCGCCGCCATCGCCTGGCGGTTGCACTCATGATCGCGTTCCTGACCGTTACGGACGGAGCCATGGCGGATTACGAGCCGGATTACCGGCTGTCGGGCTTTGCGACATTTGGCCTGGTCACCAGCGATCACGACAGTCTGGGCTTTCGCCGGGATCTGACTCAGGAGGAAGGCGTTGCCGGCGGTGATATCGACTGGAAGACAGATTCTCTCGTGGGGCTGCAATGGCAGGCCCGCTGGTCCCCCAAGTTCGACGCGACCCTTCAGGTGGTGGCGAAAGATCGTTTCAAAAATACCCTCGAAAACTCCATTGAATGGGCTTTTATTCGCTACCGCCCGGTGGACGGGCTGGATTTCCGTGTCGGCCGTCTTGGCAGCGATCTGTTCATGCTCTCGGAGTATCGTCAGGTTGGCTATGCCTTTCCCTGGGTCCGTCCACCAACCGACTATTACGGTCTGATGTCTCTTTATCACTTTGATGGAGTGGATGTCAGTAAACGCTTCGATCTGGCCGGCGGAACCCTGAACGTCAAGGTGTTCTACGGCAATTCCGACGAGGAATATCCTGTAAATGACGAAAGCGGGAGAAGCGTTCGCATGGATATCAGTCCGGCGGGGCTGGCGCTGAACCTGGAGTGGCAGGACTGGGAGTGGCGATACACCTATGCCGATGTCAGCATCAACAACAACACGGCTTCTCCCCTGACGGATGCGCTTCAATCCGTTACGCCGCTGTGGCCCGAGGCAGGTGCCCTGGCGCAGGAGATTTCCACCGATGGTAAATCCATGATTTACCATGAACTGGGCGTGGCTTACGACAACAACACTTGGTGGGCGCAGGCGGAGGCCACGGACCTGAGCAGCGACTCGCTTCTCGCGCCCAATAGCCGCCACTTCTATGTCAGCGTGGGGCGTCGATTTGGCCCCTTCTCCATTTTCGGCCTGGGTGGTATTGCCGCACAAACGGAGGATGCCCCGGCCATTTCGCCACCGCCTGGCGCCGAGCAATTGGCCGGCGCCGTCAGTGCCAGCATCGCGAGCATCAGGTTGGAGCAGGACAGCATTGGCCTTGGCGCGCGCTGGAATTTCCGGCCGAAAATGGCGCTGAAGATACAGGCCAATCGATTTGATATTGACGAAACCGGCAATAGCTTGTGGGTGATGTCCGGACCCAGGCAGTTTTCTGACAATCAGGTATCCACGGTCGTGAGCCTTTCCCTGGATGTTTTGTTCTGATGAAACTAAAAACCGCTATTTTCCTGACTTTCCTGTGCACCAGCAGCGTGGCGTGGGCGGACGTGTTGATCATAGTCAATGCAGAAAATCCTGTAGAAAATCTTCAGCGCAGGCAGGTCGTGGACCTGTTTATGGGCCGGGTAACCGCGTTTGCCAATAATCAGCCGGCGAAAACATTCGACTACCAATCGGGAACTCCCGAACGTGAAAAGTTCTACAAACTTCTTACCGGCAAAAGCGAGGCGCAGATAGATGCCTATTGGGCCACGTTGATCTTCGCGGGAAGAATGCTGCCACCAAAATTGCTGCCAACTGACGATGCCATGATCGCGGCGGTCGCCAAAAATCCATCGGCCATCGCCTATGTGGCCGAACAACCGCTCCCGCCATCGGTGAAAGTGGTTATGACACTCGAATCTGATCAATGAACATTAGAAGTCTCCACGTAAAGCTTGCCATGAGCGTGGCCGCTGCCGCCCTCTTTGTGGTTATGCTGTCATCCTATTTTTTCTATCAGCGGGCCTACGAAAGCTCGTTTTCTGAAAGCGAACGCTCGGTCCGGCAACTGCTCGAAACTGTTAGTACAACCGCCGCAATCGCCGCCTACGTCAACAATGAGGAACTGGCTCGACAAGTGGTGGACGGTCTCTCCATCAACGATATTGTAGTGGGGGCCAAGGTCGAGGCGGGTGGCAAAATTCTCGGTCAGCAAGGCAAGACTGACGGAAGCGGAATGAATACCTATATCTCGAAGAAGCTTACCGCTCCCTTTAATGAGTATGAAATCGTTGGCGAAGTGGGTGTTTTTCCGAATTTGCCTCTTATCATGATGCGCGCACGCGATTCAGCCTTGGCGACCACCATCGGCCTGGCGGCCCAGGCTGCGGTGGTTGCTCTCCTGGTACTCATCATGGTGTATTGGCTGATGACGCGCCCGCTTGCATCTCTGTCACGGCGTTTACACCTCATCACCCCCGGCGATGGCAATCGTGTGGATGTTGCCAGGGTGCATCGCAATGACGAAATAGGGCTGCTCGCAGGCGATATTAATGTCCTTCTGACGACGGTTGAAAAAATGCTCGGCGAGGAGAGACAGCTCCGCCACCGTGTCGAACTTCTGGAGCATCGCTTCCGCGGTATATTCGAAGACAGTAGCGCCGGTATTTTCCTTATCAGCGAACAGGGCGCACTGGTCACCGCCAATCCGGCGTTTTTCAGGATTACCGGGCTTGACGCGCAAACGCCGGCCGCTCTGGCCGACACCAATATAATTGATGAAGTCTTTCTGGATCCGGAAGACATACGTGCGCTCATAGCGTCCGCCCTGGCAACGCAACAACCCTGTTCGGCGGACTTCCGCCTGGCCGATTCCGGCCGGGACGACGTGCGTTGGGTGCACTGTATCTTTTCGCCTGCTGGC